>NZ_LXEU01000055.1 GCF_001654985.1 Kluyvera georgiana ATCC 51603 | reverse complement strand
GCGATCGTTCAGTAAATCTGCCGCTGTAATCGGCGTTTTGGTGACATATAGCTTGCAGTGAGCGACCTTTGAGTAGGTAGAGTTGAATAACAGGAGCCGTATGAGGTGAGAGCTTCACGTACGGTTCTGTGAGCGGCCAGAGGGGGAGGATCCCTCTGGTCTACTCGACCGCCCGTCCCGGTACTGTTACCGGGTAATAAAAAGACGAAGACCGGACGGCTGTGGACGTACGTTCGTGATGACCGCAACGCCGGGTCAGCGCGGGCGCCGGCTGTGTGGTTCGCTTACAGCCCGGACAGGAAAGGTATCCACCCGCAGAGTCATCTTGCGGACTTCAGCGGCGTGCTGCAGGCGGATGCGTATGCCGGGTTCAACGAGCTGTACCGCAATGGACAGATAACGGAAGCGGCCTGCTGGGCTCACGCCCGCCGCAAGATCCATGATGTGCACGTTCGCACGCCATCAGCGCTGACGGAGGAAGCCCTGAAACGTATCGGCGAACTGTATGCCATCGAGGCTGAAATAAGGGGAATGCCGGCAGAGCAGCGCCTTGGCGAACGTCAGCAGAAAGCGAAACCGCGACTGAAATCCCTGGAAAGCTGGCTGCGTGAAAAGATGAAAACCCTGTCGCGACACTCAGAGCTGGCGAAGGCGTTCGCGTACGCACTGAACCAGTGGCCGGCACTGACGTACTATGCAGACGATGGCTGGGCTGAAGCCGATAACAATATCGCTGAAAATGCGTTGCGGATGGTCAGCCTGGGCCGCAAAAACTTCCTGTTCTTCGGCTCTGACCACGGTGGTGAGCGTGGAGCGCTACTGTACAGCCTGATCGGTACATGCAAACTGAACGGCGTGGAGCCAGAGAGGTATCTCTGTCATGTGCTCAACGTAATAGCTGACTGGCCGGTCAATCAGGTCAGCGAACTGTTACCATGGCGCGTAACCCTGCAAACTGAATAACCCGTACCCGTCAATACGGCTCTCGCTGTACGCTTACTCTTTATCAACGGAACAGCATCACGCATCGCGGAAATGATTTTCGGGATTCCTGGTTCGCAGGAGGCAGCAACGAGTTGTTGCTTAAACTCAGGAGAATAATTAGGGCAGCCTTTTCGCCTGCCGGGAGTCACATTTTTCTGCATATCTGACACTTTGGTTCCCACTACTTATTTGGTGGACACCACTTTGTCTAATTCGTCAGATTCTGACCAGACGGCTCACGCTGTACGCTTACCAATGAAGTCCTTCATTTCCTTCAGCTAACCTTACCCAATAACCTTGCTTTCCCAGTGCAGCAAAGAACCGACTCAGAAAATCGATAGCACTGTTGAATCCAGTTTCTGAAACATTCAGATCGAGTAGCTTCTTTTTCGTTGGTTTGTAGTAGCCGTCTTTTTTGACGGAAGAGACGGGAAGGTAAGTTTTGAGATCTTCGATCAGTGCATAGCCACTACCCGCTGTCCTTGCTCGCTTTCGCGGTGCTGGCGCTGCTACTTTCGATGAAATTTTTGTGGGAAGAGGAATGGCCTGGCTGGTTTTTCTGGGGGATTTTTCTACCTTGCCACTCTTCAAATCAGGCAAAGCAGGTACCGCCGGTGCAGTTCCTTTCGCTAGCGCCTTCCAGTATCCTGCGAGCGGTCTCGGTATTCGTAATTCAGCGCATCGTTTTGTCAGTTGTTCTTTACTGATGCTATAGAGAGAGGTGATTTTCTCCGCTGGCTCGCGCCAGACAAGATGATAAAGTTCTTCCCTGTCGTCTGGTAACGTTTGAGTTGTGTTAGATTGCAGGCTCTCTGACATGGCATTCTCCCTTTGCGGGAAACATTATCAAAGAATCTAACGGGTAATAGATTGAACGAAATCACTTTTTGAGGGCTATATTGTGAACATCCTTCACTTAGTAACCTCATGTTCTCGAAGTGAATATTAGTACTATAGCTTATTAATGATACTGGCAGGATCAATACCAACTAATCGGCATAGATGAACAAACTCGACTATATCTAACCGCCGCTCTCCGTTTTCTACTTTTGCGATGAAAGATTGTGGTCTTCCCAGCGCCTTGCCTAGCTCTTCTTGGGTGATGTGGCCTGCAACCCGCGCTTCACGTAATGCCTTTATAACCATCTGGTATTCAATGGAGTAGACAGAAGTCATTTCGTCAGCCTCAACAATAAGTTAAGGCCCGACTATCATGTCACCACCTAAATATCCCAAAGTGGGATATTTACGATCAAACCCAACAACAATGAGCTAAGAAAACGTCACTTCTGAGGCAAAACCATTTTCAGTACGACAGCAGGATCCAAAGATAGCAAATGAGCAATATGGGCAAATTCGATGATGTCCAGACGACGCTCACCATTTTCAACTTTGGCAACAAATGACTGCGGACGACCTAATGCTTTTGCAAGTTGTGCTTGCGTCAGACCTCTATCCTGTCTCGCCGAACGCAACAGTCTTATAACCTGCTGATACTGTTCAGAATAAATAGATGACATTTGTGATACTCGATTTTAATCCCAAAATCGAATATCAGTGATTTACAAAATTATCCCAAAACGGGATAATTTGTTAAATACGCAAGTTTGTGAGGTAACAGGAATGACTAAACAAGACTGGCACCCAGCCGACATCATCGCCGCCCTGCACAAACGCGGCACCAGTATGGCGGCAGTCTCGCGGGAAGCGGGCCTGGCCTCCTCCACGCTGGCGAATGCACTTTCACGTCCCTGGCCGAAGGGTGAATGGCTGATTGCTCGCGCACTCAACATTCATCCTGCATCCATTTGGCCAACTCGCTACGCGGGTAAAGAAGATTACCGCATGCCAAAGCAGCCAATACCGGGAATACCCCAATGCTCCGCTGTATTTCTGACAGAGGAAAAACATTAACGCCTTGCGACCAGGGTCGGCGCGATTCATCGTTAACTGATGACGCCCGATCCGCGCTCTTCCATGGAGAAATATTAATGAAATAACAATGAGATATATAAATAACCCATCCCACAAATCTAAAAATGCAGAATGAAAAATTTGTCGTATCCAACACCAGGGAAATCACGATAATGAGAGAAAGAAAATCGATATGTCTGCTGTTACTAACGCTTCTTACTACCGCAACCCTACCAGTCAGTGCACACAGTTACCTGACTGATAAACCTGTTGCATCAGCGCCAGAAATCACCTTTGCCACCTGGAATATTATGGCGTCACGGCTGAACAAAACACCCGATCTGGCGGCTGCTATACCGGCACTGAAAAGCGACATTATTGCTTTGCAGGAAGTGGATTTTAATACCTTACGTTCGGCCAAAAATGCCGGAAGCAGCAAGCCAGTGAACCAGGCTGAGATACTCGCCAAAGCCGGTAACATGCAATATGCTGAATGCCGCTCCATCGACTTTGATGGCGGCCAGTATGGCACCGCGCTGATCTCACGCTGGAAAATCGACAAAACGGAGCAGGTAAAACTCATCAACACCGATGGCAGAGAGCTGCGCACCGCGTGTGTGAATTATATCAGCGTACCTGGAATGCCCGCTCCACTGGCGGTAATCATCACTCACCCCGATCAGGAGCGAGATAATACCCTGCGCCTGAAGCAGGTCCGTGAACTAATGGCGCTCGTGGATAAGGTTGGGAAAAACGCGATTCCCGTGCTGATGGGGGATCTGAATCTGGTCCCTGCCTCGCCGGAGTACCGGGAAATACGCTACCAGATGAATGACACCTTACCTACTGAAGGCGATTTTACTTATCCTTCATGGAACCCAAATCGCCGTATTGATTATGTATTCACCTCAACGGCCCAGCAGTGGGATGTCGTTCAGACAAAAACGCCCAGCGTGACTGAATTCCGGGAAAATATTCACTGGGGCCAGTTATCCGACCACCTGCCACTGGTTGTCCAACTTAAATTAACACATCTTTAATGTCAGGCACCACAAGCCCCGATGTTGCCAGCATCGGGGCTGATATGTTTAAAACGATAATCCGTATAGGAACCCCGTATTGGTACTCACGCAGGCACTCACTTTCTTGCCTAACGTATAGGCAGTAAAACCAACCTTAGCAATATCAGCACCACCACCTGGATATCCCGTCCAGTCACTATGCGCACTTAAAATGGCAACGTAGTATGTTCCGTTAATTCTCATATTTACATTCGCCGTTTCCACCGTCCCCTGATATATTACACTGCTGACGTACTTATCTATTGTCGCATCGGAGATTAATATAGTTTCTTTCCCGGAATGGCTACATTGTGTAGTTAAATCACCAGCATTGTTGCTTGCCTGCACCGCAAAAGGCAAGAATAAGAAAATTAACAACCATTTTAATTGTTTCATCATATCCTCCACATCATTCGAATAATGTTGTTAGATAAATGGGTAAAACATTTATCCCGGAAACGCTCCCAAAATATTCAGAATCAGTATTGAAGCCTTTTGAATTAAATTCTGTAATCATATCACCAGGCTTATCTGAAGTAACAATTCGAAATTTCGGCATAGCAGGGTTATTGCCAACAATATATGCAGGGTCACCCCGCTCATCCTTACTGTCCTTTTTATCCTGCCAGGTAGACAATAAATCGGCCAGCCGGTAGCAACAACGGCCTGTCGTTCCATCATAAAAGGCGTAGCTGGCCTTTACATAGATAGAATCATCATAGATATCCTCAACAGCAACAGTTGGTCTGATTGTCGGATTTGCCAGAAGTAAATCCGGAACCGCATTGAAAATACCTGTTACCGCCTTACCTGAAACGTGTTCATAAAGATCTTCTAATATCCCTCCGCTCGTTTTCAGACCAATTTCCACACCTGATAAGGTAGTATTTTCTGGCGCAATCCAGCTATCCACAGATTGGGTAATATCGATGCCTTTTTGTGAAAAGTCTTTGTAGGTATTCGATTTATAGGATGGCATAGAGTGATAACAACATGGAATCTGCTGATCCTGAAACGCTTTCTGATCCTACCCACGTAATGTGGACACGGCTCTAAGCGAGATTTTGTTTTTCAAACTGTTCCGGGCTGAGACCGCCACAAGCACTGTGACGACGCCACCGATTGTAATCACACTCGATATAATTAAACACCGTTGTCCGCATTATTTCCCGGCTGATAAAGCGTTCACCGTGGATACATTCGACTTTCAGTGAGTGAAAGAAGCTTTCCGCGCAAGCATTGTCGTAACAGCAACCCTTTGCACTCATGCTGCCGTGCAGGTTATGCCGCTTCAGGAGCGCCTGATAATCCGCTGAGCAGTACTGACCGCCTCTGTCTGTATGCACGATGACATTTTCCGGGCGCTTACGCCGCCACAATGCCATCTGTAGCGCATCGCAGGCCAGCTGTGCCGTCATCCGCGAGGACATTGACCAGCCGATAACGGCACGCGACCACAGGTCGATCACCACTGCCAGATACAGCCAGCCTTCATCAGTACGT
>NZ_LXEU01000054.1 GCF_001654985.1 Kluyvera georgiana ATCC 51603 | reverse complement strand
CCATAAGTAATATCGGTGACCCAGACCTAATTGGCCCGGACAACGGTAAACTGCCGCTGCACACGATTAGGCGCAACCACTGAAGGTCGGCCAGCGATACGACGCGGAGCTTTATAGCCGCGCACGGCTTTAATCCGGTTCAGTTGCATAATACGGCCCACCCGGTTTTTGCCGCAGGTTTCACCGATCTCATTCAGATCGCCATGAACCCGACGATAGCCATAGACGCCACCGCTCAGGGAATATGAATCGCGGATGAGCGTCAGCAGACGCTGGTTATCTTTATCCCGCGCAGAGACCGGATTATGCAGCCACGCATAAAATCCGGCCCGGGCAACGCACAACACCCGACACATCGTCATGACACCCCATACAGTGCGGTGCTCATTGATAAAGCGGTACTTCAGTCGGGCTCCCTTGCAAAGTACCGCGCGGCCTTTTTCAGAATATCCCGTTCTTCCTCAGTGCGCTTCAGCTGTGCCCTGAGCTTCAGGATCTCGCTTTTAGCTTCCAGTAAATCCCGGGCATGCTGTTCGCTGTTATCAGGCTTGATAGCCCGTAGCCACTTGTAGAGGCTGTGCGCAGAAACGCCCAGACGGTCGGATACTTCAGCAACAGAATAACCGCGCTCCGTTATCTGACGGACGGCTTCTTCCTTAAATTCAGGTGTAAATCGTGGTGTGCCCATACGCTCCCCCTATACTCAAACTATAGGGCAGGATCGTCTACCGGGGTGGGGTCAGTCCATCAACGGCTCGGAAGTGTCTAGATTATCCGTGGCGATTCAGAGGTCAATATTCCACTGGCTTTCATCCCTCTCGTTATGGTCGCCATGAATATTGTATTTTCATTTACAGCCTATCCGTTCGGACGCTTATCAGACAGCACCAGCCACCGGCGATTGCTCCAGATGGGGCTGGTGGTGCTCATCGTGGCAGATTTAGTCCTTGCCCTGAGTCATTCCTGAGTGGGGATTATTGTTGGCGTAGCATTGTGGGGTGTACATATGGGAATGACGCAGGGGTTGCTGAACACGATGATTGCTCACACCGCACCAGTTGACCTTCGTGGAACGGTATTCGGATTATTCAGTTTGTTGAGTGGCCTGGGATTACTGATAGCCAGTCTGGGGGCGGGATTGTTGTGGGACATCTGGGGTTCAGCTTCTACATTTTTTGCTGGCGCGGTGATCTGTGTACTGACGTTGATTCTGACTCGGTTTGTCCCTGAGAAGTCCGAGTAATCAATCTGTGCCGATAAAATTCTGAGATATGCCGCTCAATAACTGCTGGCTGGGTAATGAGTCCATTCAGGCGATGAGTCGACCTGGCGCTCCCGGCTTGCGGCTAAACCGGGAGGGGCAGGATAGGGTGCCATAATCGCCTGCACCACCCGAAAGGCAGGTCGTTTCAGAAGACGTTATTTTCCTCAGATACAGGGCCCAGTGGCACATCCGTACATCATGTATAGCGGAAACAAAGGTACTAAAGGGATCATGGCGACCTGGCCAAGATCGCTAATCGTTTTGGTCTTATCATTGATGGATACCACAACCGGGTGTTCTAACTGGTAGGCGGCGGCCAGATCGGGCGGGTACGATGAAGACCAAAATCCTGCTGCTTTAAACGAAACACCGAGGTGATCGTTATCAATTTGCACCGCATGATACTCATTGCGCAATTGGGTCAACTGCCCGGCATCCAGCTTGCGCTTATCCATCACAACCTGGTATTCCGCCGTCACCTCATGTTGCTCTACCTCAAAGCTAACCCGCACCCCGGAAGCCTGTTGGTGATAGCGTTCATAAAAAGTCTTATAACGCTGATACTCCTGAGGTACACCGTTACGGTTAAAACGATAACCGTATTTAGCTGAGCTGGCGATAATGCCGGACTCAGTAGGTTTAACAGCCACAATGGTATCCGTAGGCGGCAAGTTGGGCGCACTTGTACATCCTACAAGCATCACCACGACCAGCAGCGAAAAATATTTCATCATTTTGAGCGGTTCCTGTTCGCTATTTTCTCTGTGATATCAGGAGGTTTTTTAACACACGGAGACAAACATTTATCCTTGTGTATCATCATTTCCGAACCTGCTTTTAACCCTACATTTTCTTGTTCATACGCAGCGCATCAACAACGAGTGAAAAAGCCGGTGAAGGCTGTTTACGGCTGGGGTAATAAAGATAGTAGCCTGGAAAAGGATGACACCAGGACTCAAGTACGTGTACGAGACGACCTTCTCGAATGTGTGAGCCGAACTCTTCTTCGGGCAAAAAGGCGATGCCTAACCCAGCCAGCGCAGCGTCGACAACATGTTCCGACGTATTAAACGTCAACTGTCCGTTAACCCGGACGTTCAGTTCTCCTCCTTCCCGATCAAATTCCCAAACATAAATCCCCCCGGATCGGACCATACGCATATTAATACACTGATGCTGCGTAAGATCATGGGGCGTTTGGGGGATCGGATATCGTTCGAAATAATCGGGCGAGGCTGCCGCTGCCATACGCAGTTTCGGGCCGATTGGCATCGCTATCATGTCTTTATCGATCGTGTCACCAAGCCGTACGCCCGCATCAAAACGATCTGCCACGATATCCCGGAATCCGTGGTTTGCATCGAACTCGATATGAATATCCGGATACTCGCGCAGCAGTGGCGTCAGTTTAGGCAGAAGGGTCGTTTTCAGCACGTTCGGCCCGCAGGTTATTCGGACGGTCCCCGCAGGCTTGTCCCGCAGTTCGGTCAGCATATCCAGCTCAGCCTCAATCTCGTCAATGCGATGGCCCACTGATTGCAGCAGGCGCTCCCCGGCGGCCGTCGGGGACACGCTGCGGGTTGTCCGCGTCAGCAGGCGGATTTGCATCCGCTCTTCCAGCCCGGAAATCGCCTGACTCAGCGCTGGCTGGGTCACGCCAAGCAGCGCGGCGGCACGCGTGAAGCTGCCTTCCCGCGCCACGGTGACAAAAGAGAGTAAATCGTTGAGGTTGCGTCTTGCCACGTTTGTTTCCTGGCTATTTATAAATTTTACTTATAAGGCTATTAAGCATTCATTAGCTAGTTTTGCCGCTGCCTATTGGTAACAATAATGCGATGAAAAAGTCAATGCTAAACAATACGCAAAATGCTGATGGCAAAACGTCGCTGTTGCTTCTGCCCTTTATCGGGCTGCTGTGCGTCACGCAGTTCGTGATGGCGGGTAACAACAAACGGGTAGCCATACAGGAGACGCTGATGAAAATTGAGATCGTTGTGAACGGTGAGACCGCGACCGCCACCCTCTATAACACACCGACAGGGCGGGATTTTGCGTCACTGCTTCCCCTCAGCCTCACGCTGCAGGATTACGCCGATATAGAGCGCATTAGCGATCTGCCGCGCAGGCTTTCTACGGCACAGGCTCCAGAAGGCATGACGCCGCAAGCCGGGGATATAACTTTCTACGCGCCCTGGGGCAACCTGGCGATTTTTGTCCAGGGTAGACCTTACGCCCGTTCACTGATCCCGGTAGGCAAAGTCGATTCAGGGCTGCCCGCCCTGCAGCGCCACGGACCGCTTAGGGTACAGATCAGGGCCGTAGACTAAGCGGTCACGCGTTTCAAAAAAACGCATTCCCTTTTACCACCAGACTTATCCCTCACGTCGTCGCTTCGGTGTCTCTTGCAGGCCTGAAGGCGCAAGGGGAGGGCATCGTATTATCTACAGAAAAGAAAGGCTAAATGCGTAATCAGAAAACTGAAACCAGAAACAACAACGGAACAAGTGAAAAACAGCGGGCGCACTGGGGCGGCGTGTTTGCCATGACGCTGTGCGTCTTCGCCCTGATCGCCTCCGAATTTATGCCGGTCAGCCTCCTGACGCCGATGGCGCACTCCCTGAATATTACCGAAGGCATGGCCGGGCAGGGAATCGCCATTTCCGGCGCGTTTGCGGTAGTGACTAGCCTGTTTATTTCCAGAGTGTCAGGCACGCTTGACCGGAAAATCCTACTGCTCGGCCTGACGTGCATGATGGCGCTTTCCGGCGCTGTCATCGCGATGGCGCCCAATTACCTGACCTATATGGCGGGTCGCGCCCTGATTGGCATCGTCGTCGGCGGGTTCTGGTCGATGTCGGCGGCGACAGCGATGCGATTGGTACCGGTGCACCGTGTTCCGTTGGCGCTGGCTATTTTCAATAGCGGTAATGCGCTGGCAACCGTCGTGGCTGCCCCCCTGGGCAGTTGGCTGGGTTCAGTCATCGGCTGGCGGGGAGCCTTCTTCTGCCTGTTACCTGTCGCCATCATCGCGTTTGTCTGGCAACTGCTCAGCCTACCCTCCATGCCGGTTACCCGTCAGCCGGCGGGGGCCGGCAATGTCTTCATGCTGTTTCGCCGCCGGGTGGTCACGCTGGGCATGCTGGGTGTGGGAATTTTCTTTATGGGCCAGTTCACGCTCTTTACCTATATCCGGCCTTTCCTTGAGGCGGTCACGAAGGTGGATGCCTCGGCGGTGACTCTCATCCTGTTGGTCATCGGTATGGCCGGTTTCATCGGCACCACGCTGATTGGCCGGGTATTGAAGCGCGGATTCTACCCGACCCTGATGGCGATTCCCGTGCTGATGGCGATTGTCGCGCTAACCCTGATCGCGTTTGGCAGCCAGGCGGCCATTGTGACGGCGTTGCTGGGGCTGTGGGGGTTTATTTCAACCGCCGCGCCCGTGGGGTGGTGGGCATGGATTCCACGCACGTTCCCGCAGAATGCCGAAGCGGGCGGCGGGCTGATGGTGGCGATGGTGCAACTGTCTATTGCGCTGGGATCCACCGTCGGGGGCCTGCTGTTCGACCATCATGGCTACCAGAGCACCTTCCTGATCAGCGCCGCGATGTTGATTATTGCAACCGTACTGATTTTCCTGACCTCACGTGCAGACGCATCTGCCGGTGACCATTGATAACACTAATCCTGATAAGGAAACCATCATGAATAAATTTACGTTAGCGCTGGGGCTGTTCATCAGCGCATTTGCCTCCTCTGCGGCGGATATGTCCAGAGGTGCTGATAACTTTTATAAAAGCGATAAGCTCACGCAGCAAAAAGTGACCTTCAAAAACCAGTATCAGATGAACGTGGTCGGCAATTTGTTTATCCCGAAAACGATGAATCAGAACGCTAAAAACCCGGCGATCGTCGTTGGTCATCCAATGGGCGCGGTCAAGGAACAAAGCGCAAACCTGTATGCGCAGACGCTGGCGGAGCAGGGGTTTGTCACGCTGGCGCTCGATCTCTCGTTCTGGGGAGAAAGCGAGGGTAAGCCGGGTCACCTGATTTCACCGGAAATCTACACGGATGACTTCAGCGCGGCGGTTGATTATCTCAGTACACAGCCGTTTGTTGACCCGGAAAACATCGGCGTGCTGGGCATCTGCGGCAGCGGAAGCTTTGTTATCAGCGCCGCGAAAGTTGACCCGCGGATGAAAGCCATCGCCACCGTCAGCATGTATGATATGGGAGCCGCGTTCCGTAACGGCCTTAACCATTCCCAGACGCTGGAACAACGCAAGGCTTTTATCCAGTCGGCCATTGAGCAGCGGTTTGCCGAGTTCCAGGGGGGAGAGACAGCTTACATTCCGGGCACCGTGAATAAACTGGACGCTTCCACGCCGGAAATTCAGCGCGAGTTCTTTGATTTCTACCGCACCGAACGCGGCGGCTATACTCCGCAGGGCGAGAAAGAAGAACTGACGACAAAACCAATGCTGAGCAGTATCGGTAAGTTTATGAACTTCTACCCGTTCAACGATATTGAAACCATCTCGCCGCGCCCGATGCTGTTTATTACCGGCGATCAGGCTCACTCAAAAGAGTTCAGCGAGGACGCCTTCAAACGCGCCGGTCAGCCTAAAGAGCTGTATGTCGTTCCGGGGGCAGGGCACGTCGACCTGTATGATCGCACTGACGTGATCCCCTTCGACAAACTGGCTAACTTTTTCCGTAGCAACCTGAAATAACGCGCTCGGTTAAACCAACTCGCGTCAGGATCATGGATGAGGCGGTATCCACTTTTCGATACCGCCGCTCTACACGGCGGGCTGCAGACTTGAGGGAACCGATAGGTTCCCTTTATTTGCGTGTACTGCTGTCTTACTCGCTGACCAGCCAGAATTCTGCTTCATCAAACATTTCTGTCACCACTCTGTTTATCTGCTCTTTTTCATGCTTGCTGGCGTCAGTATTGATGGCGGGTAAGGTCATCATGGGTTTGACGCGGACTTCCGCGTCAGGAAATACGGTGTGCACTCTTTTGCTCAACTCTGCCAGGATTATCTCTTTCGCGCCAGGCAAACCTTCAAAATTCCGTTTGTCATAGACGAGTTCCACAAACATGCTTTTACTCCATTTTACTGTATATAAAAACAGTATATAAACCGTCTGGGTCAGTGGTGTCAATTTTATTTGGCAATAAAAAACCCCGCCAGGCGGGGTGTATCAAAGCGAACGGCATGCTATACGGGGCTTACAGGGCTTTACCGCTAATCTTTTCCAGAATGGCGTCAGGTTTCGCGCTACCCAGAATCACCTTCGGCGGGTTATCGAGCACGATCATCGTGGGCGTCAGTTGGATGCCGAGACGTTCGGCCAATGCCGATTGTTTGACCACTTCATCCGAACAGCTGGCGCTGGTGTCGTTATTGGGCAGGAAACCGGCCATGGCGCCTTGCAGACTCTTCTGGCGATCGTCTGAGCACCAGACGCGACCCATATCTTCAATCACGGAATCGCGAATAGAAGGTGGGGCAACGGTCAGAAATGACATAGTCAGCCCGGCATCGTTGTAACTCTTAATGTTCTTGACTACCTGCGAACAGAAAGTGCACTGGTTATCGATGAACACCAGAACCTTGTGTTTTTCATCGGCAGCGGCAAAAGTCACTGGGGTTAATTCAGGCAGAGTGCGGTCGAGATCCTTTAATGCTTCTGCGGTGCTCTCATCGGCGCTGGCCGGGGCATCAGCGGAAAAAACGCTAAAACTCATCGCCCAGACTACTGGCAGGGCAATCAGCGGAATTACTTTCACGGTATACCTCATCGGATAATGCTTAGGATCGTCAACGGCGTTTACGGATGATGCTTTTAACATCAACTGCAAAACGCTGTGACTGTAGCGGATTGCGGCGCATTTGATCAATGTTTATTTTTTGTACAAAATGCGCGGACTGGGGAAGCTATTTTGCAATCTGGAATCGGCGCAAACATTACGGGTATAATCTTGCAAAATTTATCAATGAGTTTAGAGCGAAGATGACAAAACTGACCTTACAAGAGCAGATGCTAAAAGCAGGGCTGGTCACCAGTAAAAAAATGGCTAAGGTTCAGCGCACGGCGAAAAAGTCGCGCGTTCAGGCCCGCGAAGCGAGGGAAGCCGTAGAGGAAAACAAAAAAGCCCAGCTTGAGCGTGATAAGCTGCTGAGCGAGCAGCAGAAACAGGCGACGCTGTCGAAAGAGTACAAGGCGCAGGTTAAACAGCTTATCGAGATGAACCGCATCACCGTTGCCCGAGGCGATATCAACTTTAACTTTACCGACAATAACGTGATCAAAAGAATTGCGGTGGATAAGCCGACGCAAACACAGCTGATCAATGGCCGTCTGGCGATTGCGCGTCTCGCCACTAACGCGGCAGGCGAAAGTGAATACGCGATTATCCCGGCGGTTGTGGCGGAGAAAATCGCGCAGCGTGACGCAACCAGCATCGTTCTGCACAGTGCGCTCAGCCAGGAAGTACAGGACGAAGACGATCCGTACGCAGATTTCAAAATCCCTGACGACCTGATGTGGTAATCCGCTTCGGATTAAAACGGACTGGCGCTGTAGGCGTCAATCTTTTCCCGGGTAACGGGATGCACAAAGCTCAGCGCGCTGGCATGCAGCATCAGACGTGGCGTCTGTTCGGTTCCAGGGCGTTCGCGGCCACCGTAGAGGTCGCAACCTAAAATTGGGTAGCCCAATAGCTCGCAGTGAATACGTAGCTGATGGGTGCGCCCGGTTTCAGGAATAAGCTGCACGCGAGTCAACGCCAGGCGGTCGTGATAAAAGCGTGTCACAACCTGGTAGCGAGAACGCGCCGGCTTGCCATTGGCGGCGGAAATTGACATTCGCGGAAACCGTGCAGGATCTTTGGCAATTGGCGCATCAATCACTCCTTCATCCTCGTGTAGGTGTCCGCAAAGTAGGGCGCTATAGGTTTTTGTGACCGAACGCTGGCTGAACTGCTGACAAAGGGCGGCATTGATCGCTTTATTGCGGGCGACGACCATCAGCCCGGATGTCCCGAAATCCAGACGGTGGGCCAGCGTGCAGTCGGGAAACTGCTGAACCAGACGGTAGTGTACGGAGTCGAGATTCTGCGGGTTTTTACCCGAGAGACTGAGTAACCCGCTGGGCTTATTGATAATCAGCAGATGCGCGTCCTGATGGAGTATCTCTATTTGCTCATGGCAAGGTGGGGCAATAAAGGTATCGAGAATGGTAGACATCTGGCTGCACGGCTGGAGAGTGGGAGCGGATGATACCCAATTTTTCGCCAACAGGCGAATCCGGTGGGCTCGCCCAGAGGAAATTTATCATCCACACTTAACCCAAAGACATAGTCTGCGCGGGCATTGTGCATTACACTGCGCGCTGCAAAAAATTGAGTTGATAAACGATTAACCAGGCGGTAACGGCGATGAATGGAACAATCACAACGTGGTTTAAAGATAAAGGTTTTGGATTTATCAAAGATGAAAATGGCGATAATCGCTATTTTCATGTGATTAAGGTTGCCAACCCTGAGCTGATTAAAAAAGATGCAGCGGTAACTTTTGAACCCACGACCAATAACAAAGGGCTGTCAGCCTATGCGGTGAAGGTGATCCCGGATAGCAAGTACATCTACATCGCGGGCGAGAAGATCAAGCTGACGTCAATCAAGTCTTTCCTGGTCTATAGCGAAGAGGTTCCCGCGGAGACCCGAATCGATAAAGAAAATGCGGTGTTGTCGGTGGGCTTACTGATGAATAGCATCAAACCTAAAGCCGATGTGAAGCCGGGTGAGATGCGTACGCTGAAGAAGCTGGCCATCACGACTTTCCAGGGAACGACGCTGATTTTCTCGGAAGATGAGATAGATATAGAAGACACGGTAAAAATGCTGAAAGTCTGATCGCCGCGCGGTGATAAAAAGGGAGATAGCCATAATGGCGAGTCTCCCTTTTTTTATCGGTACCTAATTACGTAGGGCTAATAATATTCTCAGTATGTAATAGCTGGTTATCTTTAGACCAGTAATGGCGACTCACCTCTTCAACGTCCACCACCCATTTAAATACCCCCGCTCGGGCTAACTCACGGCAGTATTGATCGAAATGAGTGATACCAGTGAAATGGCGCCTGGCGGCAATTTTGGTTAAACAGCTACTGCCACCCGCGCTGACCTTAATTAAGCTACGATGACTCTTCATGGCAACATAGGAATCGGTTGTTGTTACAATTTTGACATTGCCGGTGGCGACGAAATAAATGTAATACGAGATGTTGTTTTGTTTTAACTCTGTTAAAAACTGCAGGAAATCTGACTTGCATCTGACCTGCTCAAATAAGCCGCAGAGCATTTCACTAAATTCCATTTCTGTCCTCTATATATGCCTTTTATAACATTCGTGTTACTTATTGTTTTTGTGTGTGTTGTGATGATGTTTAGTTTAAACGATTAATCAATTAGAAATCGAATAATTAATCACGGACATTTTAGGGGTTGCGAATGAAATGGAGTAGTGTTTCAATTGTTACCAGATGTTGCATGGCCCTACCGATTTTGATGGCGTGTGCAGGTCTATCCCCCTACACTAGGAAAGAAACTAAAAGGAGAGAACAATGTTAGAAGGGTACTTTGATCTTGATGG
Organism: Kluyvera georgiana ATCC 51603; assembly: GCF_001654985.1. Classification (GTDB taxonomy): domain Bacteria; phylum Pseudomonadota; class Gammaproteobacteria; order Enterobacterales; family Enterobacteriaceae; genus Kluyvera; species Kluyvera georgiana. The sequence continues at coordinate 7,326 of NZ_LXEU01000054.1, read as the reverse complement.
CGCAACCGGCGCTGATGTGGTTGAAAACAGAAAGCGTTTGCTGGCCGTTCAGGCGGCGCTGGAGATAGCAAAAGCCGCGGTTTCTGCCACGACGGCGAACTCCGGGATCCGTTCACAGATGGATCTGCGCAATGTCTCTCAAGAAGTGGCGACACTGGCTGACGCTATCCAGGATGCGTTGGAGTCTGAGGCGTAATGGGACAATACCGCCTTCGGGCGGTTATTAGCAATATTTATTGGTAAGCTTCATTTATATATAATTGTATATATTTTTTGAGCATTTATCTCCAGCCGGGGTTGATGCTATGGTAGACATATTCATGCCGTATGAATTCAAAAAAACATATTGGCATTAATTATAATTCCGCTGTAAATCAGATGTATATAAATAGCAAGTCACTAATTATTTTTTTGAATTCTAAGTTTGACTAAGCGCAATATTTTTTAGCATCTCAGCAGACTATAACATATAGAGTGGTCATGGAGGACTCGTAATGAGCCTAAGTTGTTCCAGAATAAATAGTCGAACGAGTTTATGTGTCGTCGTCGCATGTTGCCTACTTGCGGCGATGTTTATGTTAGCGGACTATCTCACAACATTTAATATTGCTATTCCAGATATTTATTACCTGGTTTTTTCTGGGTTACTGCTATTACTTGATGCAATTATCTTTTTCTTCATGTTTTTCCAGTTTATTTGCAATAGAAAGCTACTCTATGTTGCCATTCTTGGGCTCGGTTTTTTGGTCGCAGATATCTACTGGCTTGAGGCGCTAACGCTTATCCAGCAACTTATTGCGTTATGCATCCCGTTGAAATCGATTACTAATGATTTGGCCATATTTTATCTGTTCCGCCAACTCACCATGATGTTTGCCGTTCTGGTCGCACTCTTTTATGTGTATCGCATGAATCGGAACATCGCACCTTCAGGTAAAGACGAGGTGTGGGTAATCGTACTGGCCTGTGTCTTCCTGCTGATGGCCATTCTGGCGCATAATTTATCTAGCTATAACCCGCAGATATCGCTCAACCTGATTGGTACAACATCACTAAATGGTCGTAATGCGTGGAATAATTATTACGGTATAGCGATCGTCGCCGCCTGGTTTATCACGCTGTTGCTGGCTATCGTCATTACGCAGCTGCGAAGCCTGTTATGGGTGAGTATCGCGGTCTTCTGCGTTTCCAGCTTGTTTAGCAACCTTATTCTGCTGAATCTCAGCGATTATAATTTCCCTGTCTGGTACCTCAGCCGCGGCATCGAGGTGGTCTGCACCTTTTTTGTGATTAATGTCCTGCTCTACGACATTTTCGTGATGCATAAAGAATCGACGAAGCTGTCGAACCACGACCCGCTGACCGGCATCTATAATCGTGCCTATTTCTATCGAGAGCTACAGCTACTGCTGGCATCCCGGGAGGATATCAGTTTGATGATTCTCGATATTGATCACTTCAAACGTATCAACGACCGTTATGGGCATCCGGTGGGCGATACGGTCATCAAAACCGTTGTGGACCTGGCGAAACGTTCTATCCGCGAGTGCGATATCATTGCCCGCGTTGGTGGAGAAGAATTTGCCGTGCTGATGCGCAACGCGTCATCAGAAGTCGCCATGCAGGTGGCTGAGCGGATTCGCGGTAAGGTTGAGGAGGAAACGGCGAAGCGCGCGCCTTACCGTACGCCGGAGCCAATGACCATCAGTATCGGCGTCTTTACGTCGTCAGATAAGCACTTCACCGCTGATGAATGCATTTCGTTTGCCGACAGGGCGCTGTATGCGGCCAAAAATAGCGGTCGTAACAAGGTGATGACCAGTGCTTAACATGCGTATTAGCGTGAGAAGGGGCTTTTCCTTCTGCGTTCAGGTGGTAAACTGAAAATGTGATGTTAATCATGACCTGCGTAAAAACGAAAAAGAGATACTGCTATGCAACATATCATTGAAGGGTTCCTCAACTTTCAGAAAGAAGTTTTCCCTCAACGTAAGGAACTCTTCCGCAGCCTGGCATCCAGCCAGAACCCAAAAGCGCTGTTCATCTCCTGTTCAGACAGCCGTTTAGTCCCCGAACTGGTCACGCAACAAGAGCCGGGGCAGCTGTTTGTCATCCGTAACGCCGGTAATATCGTGCCTTCTTTTGGTCCGGAACCGGGCGGGGTATCCGCGACGATTGAGTACGCGGTCGTTGCTTTAGGCGTAACGGATATTGTTATCTGCGGTCACTCTAACTGCGGCGCGATGAAAGCTATCGCCACCTGTCAGTGCCTGGAGCCGATGCCGGCTGTCTCCCATTGGCTGCGCTATTCCGACGCGGCCAAAGCGGTGGTTGAGAAAAAAACCTACGATAACGAAACCGACAAAGTTAACGCCATGGTCGAGGAGAACGTTATTGCTCAGTTGAATAATATCAAAACGCATCCGTCGGTGGCCGTGGGGCTGCGTGACCATGCGATCCGCCTGCACGGCTGGGTGTACGATATTGAAAGCGGCGAAATCCGCGCGCTGGACAAAAACAGCAAGTCTTTCGTGTCGCTGGCCGATAACCCAGAGGTCTTTTTCGAGTAATCGGCAATAAGCGCCGCGTAATGCGGCGCTACGCGTTGCTGACCAGCTTCAGTTTTCCGCGTCTCGCTGAACGACGCGGGGCGGGGTTGGAAATCAGAAACAGAAAAGGGCGCCAGGCCATTACATTATCCTCCCGCTATCACTGTTTTAACCATGGCAAAGGGGGGAGGAAAGGGCGTTACAACGAAAGTATGAATCCGTCGAATGCAGCCGATTCATGGGTGTGACGGCGAAAAAAGGGAGCCACGATAGGCTCCCTTTTTGACGTCCGGACGGCGTTACCAGCCGCAAACGTCATGCTCGTTTTCGGTATCGTACGCACGGACGGTATTGATCAGATCTTTCACCACATCCGCGGCAACATCCGGGACCAACAGCTCCATCGGCGTTTCAGTTTCATAATCGACGGAAATGCCGTTGCTATTGTTGGTGACGGTTACCGTATAAGTTGCCTTACTCATTGTTATTACCCCTTATGCGAATTAACCACTTTGCCCAGACCGGTGCCTTCAAGCGTCGCCTCAGGATCGGCAAAGAAGTCGATATTAAACCAGGTGTGGTCAGTCAGTAGCTCAATGCGATGCCACTTCTGCGGCGGCGAAATACCAAAGGACCCGGCTTCAATCACCACGTCGACGTCCGGTTCGGTGGCGTCGGCGTCAGGGAAGCCAAAGTAGCGCACGGCGCCTTGCATCACGGACAAGCGGCCATAGACGTGGGCTTTGGTATTGTGGTGGGTGAACAGGGCTTTCGGCGCGGTGTCTTTATTCCAGAACGGGGTCGAACGCGAATGAACAAAGTTCTCAGGAATACGTAACATGAATGATTCCTTACTCCAGTAGCTCGGAGTTCTATAGGGATTTCAGCACTTCAGCTTCAACAAAAAAGTCGATTTGAAAGACGGTATCGTCGGTCATTGTTTCGATGTAATGCCATTTTTCCGGTGGGAACACGCCAAAGTGACCGGTGTTGATGATCAGCTCACTGTCGGCCTCTGGTGACGTTTCGCTGGCAAAGCCGAGATAGCGTACGGCTCCCTGATGTACCGACAGGCGTGGATAGACGCCCGGGCGGGTGCCTTTATCAAGATGGCGCTGAAAAATACCGGCAGGCGCGGTGTCTTTGTTCCAGAACGGCGTGGAACGGGTATGAATACAAGTGTGCGGAATACGTAGCATGTTTTCCCCCTCTATGTTGAGAGTATTAAAACACAAATTCAGAGCGCTGTTGATTAGAAAATGCATTTTAAATGCATCTTATTGTGGGTGTTAAAAAGTTGTTCTTTGCGCCAGGCGTAATAGCCAAATAACGCAACAATAAACATTCAATTTATGCTTCATTAATGTTACAAATACAGCAAAATATCGTGAGATCAGCGTCGGGAGGATGCGATGATTCTGGAGAAACTGCGGACGCCAAACGGCAAAAAATTCCTGCTGTCCGCTTTTGTGGTGTTTGTGATTGCCGCAGTGGTTGTCGGCCGTGCAACCTTTGGTGGCGTGGTGCGTGAATACAATCTGCCGTATGCCGACTGGACCACCAGCATGTTTGTGCTGCAAGGGGCGATGGTGTTTGTTTACAGCTGTATTTTCACGTTGCTGTTTGCGATTCCGCTGGGCTTCTTCTTCTTAGGTTCAGATAACCAGCGTTAATCCTTTCGTGCGGGCATTCTGCCTGCACGCGCATTTTCTTATTGTCTTTCCGGCAAGGAGCTGACACGATCAAAATTCACGCTTGCGGAAGATTTCATCCATACTGATCCAGATACGTAATGAAGACGTACCGTGACGCTTAGGTTGATTGCGTGGGTGGCGTTTCAGGGATTAACCCGTCGGTACGGAGTAGCAGTGAGAATTATTCAGGATAGTTTGCGTAAGAAGCAGTCGCTGCTGGCCTCCGCAGCGATAACGTGTCTGCTGGTCTGTATTGCCCTCTTTTTTCTGTATCAACGCGCGCTTTCACAGGTTAGCGAAGGCGTCAACACGTTACAAAACCAGATGATGACGATATTTAATGATAACGAGCTGATGGCTGAGGCTGCTGGCGTGCGTTATCAGCAGATCAGTCGTCATGAACTGTGCGGTGACGGAGATATTTTTCAGCCCTACGCTGGGGCCTGGGGGATTAATGCCGACCCTGAAACACTGGCGCCTGACCGTGGCGCTCTGGTGACCAGAACGCCGGAGTACAGCGCTCGCTGTATCTATGTTGCCGCGGAATATATTCGCGCAAAAGTGAAGGCGCTGAATCCGGGTCTGCACGATATCCATCGTTATATCATCGCCAATGATGGTCGCTGGTTTTACTGGTTTAACCCCGCCGACTCGATACCTTTTAGTTTTGCTACCTCGCAAATGGCGCGCGACCCTCAGCGTTTTTTCAGCGAACCCGAAATGTTCTATGACCGGGTTCTGCAAAAAGGCATGCGAAAGAAGTCGCTGAGTTCGACCCGTTTATACGCCGATAAAATAACCGGCGACCGGGCCTACAGCGTGGTGAGCTACATTTACGATCTCTCCGAGGGGGAACCGAGCAACCATATTATTGGCTATCTGGCCTACGATCTTTCTCGCCCGGAGCTGGAGTACATGCTACGTGAGGCGTTTAATGGCAAGGTGCCTGAAGGGCTGATTCTCGGATATGAAAGCCGACAGAGCGGTGAAGTGCTGTGCATCGTTAATAACTGTCGCTGGCTTGACGATGCGCATTCACATCCGGTTTCGCGGCGCTATGAGATTAAATACGCATTACCCAGCTGGTTGTTTATCTCCCAGGACCGCAACGCGTTGGGCGTGCTCGCGCTGGCGCCGGTGCTGCTCATCCTGCAGTTTATGTTAATACGTTACCATCTCAATCAAGCCGACCTGCGCTTTTACCGCGATCCGCTGACCGGGTACTTCACGCGCAATATTTTCACCCTGATTCAGCAGCGGTCGTTACCCTTTATGACTATCATTCTGTTCGATTGTAATAAGTTTAAGGCGATTAACGACAGCTACGGCCATCAGGCAGGCGATCGCGCGCTGCAGGCGATTGCCGACTGTATGCTCAATGATGTACGTGCTAACGATGACTGGGTGATTCGTAGCGGCGGCGACGAATTTGTCGTATTACTCAGTGACACCGATATTGCGCATGCGCATATGGTGGCACAACGTATTGCCGCCAGCATCGCCGTATACCCGTTCAGCCCGCAGGGACACCCGGTACCACTATCGGTATCGTGGGGCGTGGCGCCGTGCCTGGATTCGCTGGATGCGGCTATTCAGCAGGCGGATGCCCAGATGTATCAGATGAAGAAACGCCGAGGCGAGAGACGATAAGCCGACGCATGCGCGGCTTATCTAAGACTTACCACCAACCGAGCTGGACGCCGACGACGGTCACGATCGCGATGATTAGCATGATGATTGTGGTCTTTCTCATTGTGCTCCTCCCGGCAGCGCATAGCCGCCGATAAAAAACCAACCCAGAAAGATCACGGCAATAAAAAAGATAACGATGGGGAAGGCGATACCCAATCTCATGGCGATATCCTGACTCCTGTTATAGATAGCGCGTATGATACTGTAATTAGCTTACCCGCTGGGTGCTAATTTCCGGGCGATGGCGAAATTTTTTGTCGCGATACATCGCGCTATCGGCTGCCCGTAGCGCGCTATCCGGGTCCATTTGGCTCGGGTCAACGCTGATGACGCCAATGCTGGCGCCGGGGTAGTGAATCAATACATCGCTCAGCAGGTAATCGCCAACCAGCAGCTGCCGCAGCGTCTCGGTAAACTGAGCCAACTGCGCCGTCGAGCGTTCAAGGGTGGCGACCATAAACTCATCCCCGCCCAATCGCCCAAGCTGGTCATCGGCCGAGATGCCTGACTTCAGGCGCTGGGCCACCTGCTGTAAGAACTCGTCGCCAGCCTGATGGCCATAGCTATCGTTGATCTTCTTGAAGTGATCGAGGTCAATAAACGCCAGAATCACCGAATGGTTGAGGTGCCTGGCCAGGGAAAAGAGGGTCTCGAGGTTTTCAAACACCGCGCGACGGTTTGGCAGCCCGGTGAGTGCATCGGTGTAGGAGTGGTAAATCAGCGCGGCATTCGCCTCCTGCAGCTGAGACACCAGCGATTCTTTCTCAATATAACGGGCAATGATACTGGCAAACAGCTGAAGTACGTGCTCGCTGTTAAAGCTGAGCGGCTTCTGTTGCTTGCTGGCGGCGCACAGCGTGCCGTACAGCGAACCATCGGTCAGATGAATAGGCGTGCTCAGAAAGGTGGTGATCCCCAGCGCTTTTGCCGCGTCGCAATCGTTCCAGCGGCCCGGTACGTTATCGCTGTAACAACAGTTGTCGTCCATGGCGCGTTTGCACAGCGTATCGCCCCACGGGACGGAGAGATTTTCAGGGATATCCATGTCACCGCTATTACGCGAGTAGACAATGTGCTGCAGGTCGGCCTGGGTATCAATTTTCGTCAGATAGGTCGATTCCATATTAGTGACCAACTCAAGCATCTCAAGCAGTTGACGGACAAGGTTCTCTAACGATTGTTCCGTAGCAAGTGTTTGCGATACTTTGGCAAGGATAATATCTGACATGGAAACGAGGGGCCCCTGGATTAGCAAAAGTAGTTATGGTGTATGATCCCAAAACGAAATTGGACCTCCTGAATTTTATACATTATGTATCCAGAAGGTAAGCGCTGTGTTGTGAAAACGGACAAAACTGAGGGTATGCGCTTCTAATTACAGGTAAAAAAAA
>NZ_LXEU01000053.1 GCF_001654985.1 Kluyvera georgiana ATCC 51603 | reverse complement strand
AAAAAAAGCCCCATCGGGGGAGATGGGGCAAAGTAACTCATTGATTATGGAATGTTCTGTTCTCTGGTCAGTTGAGAACGAGACGTACTTTACGTCTCAAAAGTGTAGTTAAAATGAAGAAATTATGGAGTTTAAAGCTAAACTTCAGCGTAAAACTAAGGAGAATTTATGCGATCCCGCTATCTTTTACTGCTGCCTCTGCTCCTTGCTGGCTGTGCAAAGCAGGCTGAACCTGAGGCACCGAAACCGCCACAGGTGGGTATGGCAAATCCTGCTGCGGTTTACTGCCAGCAGAAGGGCGGAGAAAGTATTCCGCAGGTTAATTCGCAGGGGCAATACAGCCTGTGTAAATTGCCAAACGGTGAAACCATTGAGGAATGGGCATTGTGGCGTCGCGATCACCCGCAGAAACAATGACAGCGAAGCGCACATCCAGTACAATTCGTGATCTAGGATTATTCTGATTAACGAGAGATGTATGTTTTCGCTTAAACCGGGCACCACCGCCATTATCATCGGTGCTCGTACGACTGCTGGTCGCGCCAATATTGGTAAAAGCGTTGAGCTTTTTGTCCTGATTAACCCAGGTGAGCGTTGCCTGAATCCGGTCAACGGCGTGATGACCGAGCTGGCCGCCGACGCGCCGCGCGCGCTGTGGCTGGTGACCGGAGAAGTCAGTGCCGGTGAAGGTCAGCACGGATTTGCGTTTGTCCGTTCCGAGTATTTACTGCCGTTGACGCCGGATGCGCTGCCCGCGCATGAACGCGAAGCGCTGGTGGAATAAACGCGACGCCGTCAGACGCCGCGCGATGGGCAAGTTAGAGGTTTTTCAACCAGTCGGCGAGTACGCGCGCATGGTTTTGCGCCGTGTTCGCGGCGGCGTAAACCAGCGTCACCCCCTGCTTTTGTGCAATATCCGCCAGGCGACGTCCATCCTCCAGATGATGGGCTAGCTCGTCGCGGTAGTGTTGGCAGAAACAGGCAAAATCGATCACTTCGCCGTGAAAGGCCTTGCGCAGTTCGGCGGACGGGGCAAGGGTTTTACACCACTCATCGTAGATGAGATCTTCCTTTTTGATGCCGCGTGGCCACAGTCTATCAACCAGAACACGGTAGCCGTCATCGGGTGCGGCGTCTTCATATACGCGTTTACACTGGATCATATCCTTCCTCCCTTTATCCTCTTTGACCATACCACAAACTTTGGCTGGGTACGCTAGCCGGGTATTGCTATTGCGCGCAGACATCGTTAGTCTGAGGTTCCTTATGCCGTACGTCACGTCTGCCCATAAGGACCTATCATGGAAAACTCCGCTGTAACTCCCACTCTTCATATTGCTCTGGTTGGCGACTATAACGCCGATGTTATCGCGCATCAGGCCATTCCGCTGGCGATTGATGACGCCGCGGCGGTGCTGGAAGTGCCCGTTGAATACCGCTGGCTGGCAACGCGTGATGTGAAAAGCGCCGACGATCTCGCCGAATTTGACGCTATCTGGCTGGTGCCTGCCAGCCCTTATCAAAATACCGAAGGCGCACTGACCGCCGTGCGCTATGCGCGTGAAAACAGCGTGCCATTCCTCGGGACCTGCGGCGGTTTTCAGCACGCCATACTGGAATACGCGCGTAACGTGATGGGCTGGGATGATGCAGCGCATGCGGAAACCGACAGCGAAGGGCGGATGGTGATTGCACCGTTGGCCTGCTCACTGGTGGAAAAAAACGATACCATTGAGCTGCGCGCGAATACGCTGATTGCCCGAGCCTATGGGCGTGACAGTATTGAAGAAGGGTACCACTGCAACTATGGGATTGCCGACGACTTTGCCGCCGAGCTGGAAGCCCAGCCGCTGCGGGTGACGGGCTGGGATGATAATGGCGATATTCGCGCGGTGGAGCTGGTGACGCATCCGTTCTTCGTGGCGACGTTATTCCAGCACGAGCGCAACGCGCTGGCCGGGCGTCCGGCACCGCTGGTGCAGGCGTTCCTGCACGCCGCCGCGCAGTAAAATAGACTCCAGTAGGCCGGATGGCGGCTACGCCTTATCCGGCCTACCTGTCAGCGACTACCGACGTGAATTTCTCTATCGCGTCCGGCCAGCCCGCCGAATACGGCCATCACCAGCGCAATGGCTGCTACTGCCATCAGCGAAAGATGCCATGTCCCCGTGGCATCATGCATTTTCCCCAGCAGCGGCGGCCCGCAAGCCGCCAGCAGATAACCGACGGCCTGCGCCATGCCCGACAGCGCCGCAGCCTGGTGCGCGGAGCTGGCGCGCAGCCCGATAAACGTTAGCCCCAGAATCATTGTTGCGCCGGAGCCGAAACCAAAAATTACCGTCCACAACGCCGCTTGCGACGGGTATATCCAGTAACCCATGGCGCTTACCGCGCACATCAGCGCGACGGCAATGGCGATCCCGCGCTGATCCTTAAACCGATGCAGGATCAGCGGGATGACAAAGCCGGGCGCGGCGGTGGCCAGTTGGAGTAGGCCGTGCAGAGAGCCCGCCTGCGCTTCGCTGTAGCCCTGGCTCATCAAAATAGTCGGCAGCCAGCCGATGATGACGTAGTAAACCAGAGAGTTCAGCCCGAGGAAGAGCGTCACCTGCCAGGCTAGCGCCGAACGCCAGATCCCACGGTTGTGCATCGCACCGCTGCTGGAGAGCGCCGTGGCTTTCGATGCTCGCCACTGCGGTAGCCACAGCAGCAGCGCCAGCAGGGGGAAAGCCATGAGTAATAGCAGCGCGCCGCGCCAGCCGAAGCCGCTCAGCGCAATCGGCACGACCAGCGCCGAACCCAACGCGGCAGCGGCCCCCATCGTGACCGAATAGGCGCCGGTCATTTTGGCCACCTGGCCGGAGAAGTCCCGCTTAATCAGCCCGGGTAGCAGGACGTTACCAAGCGCGATCCCGCAGCCAATGACGGCGGTGCCGATAAACATCAGCATGATAGAGGGCAGGGAGCGCACGGCGATTCCGGCGCAAATCATCAGCATGGCGATAAACAAGCTGCGTTCCATGCCAAGCCGACGAGCAATGCCAGCCGCCAGCGGCGATACCAGACCAAAGGCTAACAGCGGAAGGGTGGTGAATAGCCCGGTCTGCGCGGTGGTCAGGCCATATTCAGCGCGAATCGCATCGAGCAGAGGAGCCGCGCCGGTAAAAGTCACGCGTAGCGTCGAGGCAATCAGTAAAATACCGACAATCAACAGCCAGCGGCGTTGTGATGAAGCAACAGCGTCAGACATAGTGTTCTCAAACAGAAAATTGAGCGACTACGATACCCGGTTTAGCTCACGTTGAAATCAAGCTAAAATGACAGATTATCGCTAAATTCGGACAAAATAATGCTCGGACTCGGTTTAGGCGGCTATCACCCGGACAGTCACGATGACGCGGCGGTGGCGTTTGGTATACAAGTGGTGGAGGGGGAGCAGCACATTCCCGTCCATCAGCACCGTAAGGGGCAGTTGATTCTGGCGCTGCGCGGAGCGATTACCTGCGAGGTGGAGAACGCGATGTGGATGGTGCCGCCGCAGTTTGCGGTGTGGATCCCCGGCGAAGTACCGCACAGCAACCGCGCCACGCCGCAGGCGGAACTGTATTTTTTGTTTATTGAGCCGGGAGCCGCGCGGATGCCGGCCCATAGCTGTACGCTGAAAATATCGCCATTAGTGCGCGAGCTGATTCTGACTCTGGCCGAGCGGAATGAAGCCGCACGTCAGACGCCAGAAAGCCAGCGTCTGATACAGGTGCTGTTTGACGAGCTGCCGCAGCAGCCGGAACAGCAGCTACAGCTGCCGGTATCCGCGCACCCGAAAATTCGCCTGATGGTCGAGACCATGGAAGCAGAACCGGCACGGTGGCAGACGCTGGCGCAGTGGGCCAGCCGCTTTGCGATGAGCGAACGCAACCTGGCGCGGCTGGTGGCCAAGGAGACCGGGCTTAACTTCCGTCGCTGGCGGCATCAGCTACAGCTGATCCTCGCGCTACAGATGCTGGTGCGCGGCCTGAACGTTCAGCAGGTTGCGCTATCGCTGGGCTACGACTCCACCACGGCGTTTATCACCATGTTTCGCAAAGGGTTAGGGCAAACGCCGGGGCGCTACCTGGCGGCGCTGACTACGACTTCCCAATAAGCAGCGATACCAGCCCGGCGGCAATCAGCGGCCCCACCGGCACGCCGCGAAACAGCGCCACGCCAAGTACGGTGCCGATCAGCAAACCCGCCACCAGATGGGGTTGACTGCCCATCAGCGTCACGCCGCGCCCGCCAAGCCAGGAGACAAATATACCGACGGCGATAGCCACCAATGATTTCCAGTTGCCGAACGAGTGGATAAGCGTGCTGGCGGGCAGAGCGCCGCTGGCGATCGGCGCCATGACGCTAATGGTGAGAATGATAATACCGATACTCAGCCCCTGTTTTTCCACCCACGGGAAAAAGGCACTGAGTGGCGTCACGCGGATAATGATCAGAACCAGAATAGAGACAGCGACGGTGGTGTTGTGGCTGATGAAGCCGAGCGCAGCCAGACCCAGGAGGATCAGCAGGGTGGTATCGAGCATAGAGCGGTAATCCTTGCCAAAAAGAGAAAAAGACAGCATTTCGTAGCCACGGCATCGCGACGCGTAGCCGGGCTACGTATTTTCGTTTGTCTACTTTACGCAAGAAGCGGCGCGTAAACAGGTCTTTTTCAATCTTAGTAATGGATTTCAGGCATTTGCCTGATTATTTGACCAATACCGTGATTAATGGGCTGCCTTCGCGAATAAACAGAGGAATCGTCTCCAGCCCGGCGGCGACGGCGATCCGCTGCCCCCCCTGATACTGCTCACCATCAAGGCCAACCCAGGCGTTGCCGCTCGGTAACCAGACGTCACGCTGACGCTGTCCGGCGTGCATCACCGGCGCGACCAGCAGGTCTTCGCCGAACAGATACTGATCCTCCGCTTGCCAGCTCTGTGGCTCGTCCGGGTAGTGCCAGAACAGCGGGCGCATCAGCGGGTCGCCGTGGCGGTGCGCATTGTCATACAGCGCATCAATGTAAGGACGCAGGCTTTCCCGCACCTCAAGCCAGCGCTGCATAATGGCGTAGTTTTCCTCGCCGTAGCTCCACAGCTCGTTTGGCGAGCCGCTGTCGCACTGCGGAATGCCGTTACGGTAGCTTTCCGGCGGCTGCACGCGCGGTTCACGGTAGCCATGCATACGCAGCACCGGGCAAAATACCGCCCACTGGAACCAGCGAATCAGCAGTTCGTGGAACGCCGGATCGTGAATATTGCCGCCCTGGAAACCGCCGATATCGGTAGTCCACCAGGGGATGCCCGCCAGCCCCATATTCAGCCCGGCCGTCAGCTGATTGCGGAAGGCGTGGAATGAGGAGTGGACATCGCCGGACCATGCCAGCACGCCGTAACGTTGGCTGCCCGCCCAGCTACAGCGCACCAGGTTGACGATATCGCGCTCGCCCGCCTCGCGCAGGCCGTCGTAGAAACCCTGGGCAAAATCGCGCGGATAACGGTTGCCAACTTCCAGCACCGGGCCCGCGTGATAGCGGTAGTTGTCAAAATCATAAGCGCGGTATTCCGGCTCTGCTTCATCCAGCCAGAACAGCTTGATCCCGAGATCGTAGTAGTTTTTCTTCACCGTCTCCCAGACGAACCGGCGCGCCTGCGGGTGGGTAGCATCGAAGAAGGTGGTATTGCCCATAAAGTCGAGATTGACCTGTACGCCCCGGTCGCTGGTGACCAGCCAGCCTTTAGCCTTCATCTGTGGGAACAGCGGACTGCGCGCTTCAACCGTCGGCCAGACTGAGACCATCAGCTTGATGCCCAGCGATTCCAGTTCGTCGACCATCGCCTGCGGGTCCGGCCAGTCAACCGGATCAAAACACCAGGTTCCCTGGTTCGGCCAGTGGAAAAAGTCGATAACCATGACCGACAGCGGCAGGTTGCGTCGACGATATTCACGGGCAACCTCCAGCACCTCCTGCTGATTGCGGTAGCGCAGCTTGCACTGCCACAGCCCGCTGATAAATCCCGGGGCGGGCGGCGGCGCACCGGTTGCGCGTGCGTACTGGCGGGTGACCTGAGCGATGCTATCACCCGCGGTGATCCAGTAGTCCATCTCTTCGGTGACGCGCGCCGTCCACTCGGTGTGGTTTTTCGCAAGCCGCGCTTCTCCGATGGCCGGGTTGTTCCACAGCATGCCGTAGCCGAGGCTGGACTGTAAAAAGGGCACGCTAGCCTGCGAGTTGCGCTGGGCAAGCTCCAGCGAGCAGCCTTTGAGATCCAGCCACGGCTGCTGGTACTGGCCCATACCGTACAGCCGCTCACCGTCGCGGGATTCAAAACGTACCGTGAGCTGGTATTTGCCGCCGGGCAGTGGTTTAAATTCACGGCCGTCCAGCTTTAGGGCACTGACGTATTTGTCCTGGCTCTTTTCGCTGGCGCCAATCCCAACGGTTGAACGCTGACGCCACATCTCTTCCAGCAGCAGCTCGCCGCGCTGGTTATAAAACGCCAGTTGTCCTTTGAGGTTCAACACCGCGCGAATGTTGCCGTGGGTTAAGGTCAGCGTTTCCGCATCCTGCTCAATGACGGCCTGGCCGCTGGCCTGTGGTAACAGCGCGTGCAGTTGGTCATTGAACGACGGAGCGCAGGTAGCACGTACGCGCAGGCTGTTCTCTCCCCACGGCTCAATGCGCAGGATCTGTCGTTCAAAACGCCATTCAATAGCGTTAGCGTGCTGGATTAATTCGCTCATGGTTGGCTCATCCTTTAACGAGAGATTGGGTTTTCGCGAGATTGATTTCCTGCATGGTGTGGTCGTCGAGCTTGTACCAGCGCAGGGTGATGAATGCGCCGAGCGACAGCAGCCCCGGCACCACGGTAAAGAGCGCGACGATGCAGTGCATCGCCAGCGGCGTTTGCTCCGCCGCGTTGGCGACGTAGCCGCTGAAGCCGAGCGTCCAGCCGACGATAGCCCCGCTCAGCGCCATACCCAGCTTAAGCACGGCCAGGAAGGTCGAGAAAATAATACCGTCCATGCGCTTGCCCTGACGCCATTCGCCGTAGTCGGCAACATCGGCCATCATGACCCACATCAGGGTGGTCGTAGACTGATAAAGAGTAGAGACGATAAAGGTAAGCGGAACCAGCACCAGCACCGCTTTCGGCGCGAAGAACAGCCCGATGCTCAATAGACCGGCTAGCACGGAACAGTAGCCGAACATCTGTACCTTATTGGCATTGCGGGTCAAGCGTTTCGCCAGCAGGCTGCCGGCGGCCTTGCCGATAATGTGCGCGGCCAGCATCCACATAAAATAGGCGGCGTTACCAAGATAGTAGGTGACGAAATACATCATCGCGCCCAGGCGGATAACGCCGAAACCGATGTTGGTCATCACCAGCACGGCGACAACGCGCCACTGGTCATTGCGCAGCAAATCACGGAGTTCCGCGAGATAGTTGTTGTGGGTAGCGGGGGCTTTAATGCGCTCGCGGGTGTTGGCAAAGCAGAACCAGAACATGATGACCGCGGCGCTGGCCATAATCGCCATGGCCCAGCGATAGCCCGCCAGTTTATCCGCGCCGCCGAGATATTCGGCCAGCGGCATCATAAAGAACGTCGACATCGCGCCGCCGAGGGTCGCCAGGAAAAAGCGCCAGGACTGCAGCGAGATACGTTCGTCGTTATCCGGGGTGATCACCGCGCCCATCGAACAGTAGGGAATGTTGATGGCGGTATACATCAGCATCATAAAGGTGTAGCTGACGCTGGCAAAAATCATTTTGCCGGACATATCCAGCGACTGTGGTACGGCGTAAGTCAGCAGGCAGCTTACGCCAAACGGCAAGGCCAGCCACAGCATCCACGGGCGAAATTTACCCCAGCGAGAACGCGTGCGGTCGGCCATATAGCCCATTGCCGGGTCGATGATGGCGTCGGCGGTGCGGGCCAGTAAGAACATGGTGCCGACAAAGGCGGCCGGTAGGCCCACCACGTCGGTATAGTAGAAGGTTAAGAAGATAATGACGTTATCCAGCCCGATGTGGCTGGCCATGTCGCCCAATCCATAGCTGATCTTTTCTTTACGGGTAACTTTCGTATTCATCAGGTCACCTGGTGTCGTTAAGGTACGATTGTGGGGAAAGACGCTATATAGTGTGGATGGGAGCGGGGAGTTAACAATTGCGATATTCCGTATTACGTTTACGTAAACTGCTTTACGTGATACCGGTAACAAAAGTACGTAACACGAGCGCAACGATTCATTCACCGGATTGATATCCGGCAAATGAAGGGATTAAGTCAGATTGAAGAGAGGGCGTCAGGACTGACGGCGGAAGGCAACCAGCTCCGGCTGGGCAATACGCAGGTAGTCGGCGGTGTTGAGAATGACCGATTTCTCCAGGCTACCGGCGTTGAAGGCGATCTCGTGATAGCGTTCAAACAGCAGCGGGTCGGCGATCGGTCGCAGGGCGCGATGAAAGCTAAATGGCGGGATAGCGCCAAAAACGCAGGCGGTCAGCGCGTCCACTTCGGCAGGGCTGGCCAGCGAGGCCTTCAGGCCGCCAACATACTGCGCGAGGCGCGAAAGATCGGCCTGCTGGTCGGCGGCGAGAATCGCCAACACGTGTTGATTCACGCCGTTGCCCTTCACCTTGCACACCAGCGCTTTGGCCCCCTGGCCCAACGCGGTGCCGCGTATTTCTGACACGGCTTCACATTTTCCTACCGCTTCATGCTCCATGACTCGATAACGCGCCTGCTGCTCGTCGAGCAGGGCGAGCAGCTGCTGGTGGATATTGGGTGATACTGGCTCAATCATGTTTTTTCCCCTGATGCGCCCCGCTCTTGCTGTGGCGCTGATTTTTCTGCTGGTACAGACGCCGATCGGCGATCTCCATCGCGCCGTCGAGATTGTCCCCAACGCGCATTTTGTACGCTCCCCACGAGAAGCTGACGCGGTTGTCTTCGTCGATAAGCGCCAGTTGATGCTTGATTCGCTGCGGAATCAACTGCGCGTCCTCTTCGTCATAGTCCACCAGAATTATGCAGAACTCGTCGCCGCCAAGACGCACCGCATAGTCGCTTTTGCGTACCGTCGCGGAAATGGCCTGCGCCAGCAGGATGATCGCCCGGTCGCCCTCGTTGTGCCCCCAGGTGTCATTAATGTGCTTCAGTTTATCCAGATCCAACGCGATGATCACGATGCTCGCGCCCTGTTCGGTCAGCCGCTGCAGGCGCATGCTTTGCACCGGTGAGAGGATTTTACGGTTATACAACCCGGTGAGCGAATCGCTGATGTTCTCTTTGCTGACCATCCGATAAAGACGGAAATGGGTGCGTACCAGGTGCAGCAGCGCAGCGGTGGTGAGCAAGTAGAAGAGGAACAGCTTCCAGGAACTGAGCAAGAAATAGGTCACGTCCAGCGACAGCTCCACGCGCATGTTCTCCGCCAGCGGGCGTGAGTAGTGAACATAGCTCAGCAGATGCGCTGCGCTGCGCTGGACTTCGATATTGGCGTTGTTGTCGGAATCAGTAAAGGAGATATCGAGATAACGCCAGACCAGCGGGCGATCGCGAGTGTAGAAAATCTCACGCATGTCCTGATGTGACAGGTCGACCATGACGATACCTTTCAACTGCTCCTGACGATAAACGGGGGTCAGAAAAGTTAAGATATTCTTACGAGTGAAGGTGTCGACATAAATACTGGAGACCACCGTACGGCCAAGAAATAAATTTTCCAGACTGGCTGATGAAATTCCCAGGCGTGCGCCATAAAGAAAATTCCAGCTGGTTAAAGTAGGGTCTTTAATTATGACCGGTGAATTAAAATAAATATATTGATTCACCATATCAATATAATAGCGAAAACGCTTTTCCGGTCTGAGATCGTCAGGCAGCAGAGGATTCCAGACAATATCGTTGCTAATTGCGCTATCAAATGCCTGAAGCATCGGGAGGTCCTGAACCCACTGCGAGCAGGGCGTTTTGCCTGCGGTTAATGAACCCTTGAGCGGTGAGTAGTTATGGCCGTCAATGTTCAGACCAACCACCTCGCCGCGGCGCTGCACGCTGTCACAAGCTCTCATGGCCGCATCGGCGGTAGGGGCTTCATCCATCTTTCTCGAGAGTTGCGATATAATCAGCTGGTTCTGATATTTATCATAGAGAAAGGCCGATTCTCCTTTGTCTATGATATATCGCATATAATCCGTCATATCCCGATGGCTTGAGATCAACTCATAGATTAGAAATGAAGATGTGAGTATTACCACGCCGGATGAAATCACGAAGCGGAGTATTTTGTTTTGCAGTTTCATGGCGAAATGATGAGTTCTTCCGTGTAATGGGAAATTTTACCATGTGCGGGGCGCTATCACTAGCGAAGCATTAGCTATGAGAATGTATTACGAATATCGGGTGAGGACGACCTGTGACGAGGCTGCTGATTTATCTCCTTTTATTCCCATTCCTCGTCACGCATTGCACGAGAGGTTAGACAAACATCCTGACGGCACAATACACCAGCAGCAGCGCCAGGACGATATTCACGCTCCGGCCATGCCGACGAAACAATGACTGAAACAGATGGCCAGCCAGCGCCCAGATCAGATTCCCCAGACTGCCAATCACGGCCAGCAGCACGCTGACGGCGATGACCCAGAACATATCCTGCGTATAGGGTAATACGAAAGCGGACAGCGCCGTAATACCGTAAAGAATGATCTTCACGTTGGCAAACTGAAGACCAAAGCTGAGCCAAAATCCTAAAGGCTGCGTATTGGCTTCTGCTGCTGATGAACTGGTCGCTATTTTCCAGGCCAGCCAGAGTATATACGCCGCGCCTACCCACACCAGCCATCGGGTGATGGATGGCATCACGCTGATCAGCGCATAGGTAAACAGACCGCAAAGGAGCATCAGCACCAGAAAGCCAGCGCTCATACCGGCCAGGACGCGAACACTACGGCGTAAACCATGCTGATTGACCGAACTTAACGCGAGGATATTGTTAGGCCCGGGCGTCAGCGCGGTAATGAGGGTATAGGTTAAAAAGCTGCTAATAATGAGAGTGGTCAATTGTATTCTCCTTGTTTCTGCTGCATATTAGCCGCGTAAAAACATTCAAAAAAGCGAATGTTTTAAATGTCAGACTTTCAGTATTTCGATGTGTTTGCGTGAGAGGAATCTATGGACTTGCGTCGTTTCATCACTTTTAAAACGGTTGTTGAAGAAGGGTCGTTTGCTCAGGCCGCGCGCAAGCTGTGCTGCACGCAATCTACCGTCACTTTTCAGATCCAACAGCTGGAACAGGAACTGTCATACTCGGTATTTGAGAAAGTGGGGCGCCGAATGGTTCTCACGCCTGCGGGGAAATTGCTCCTGCCAAGGGTAAGAGAACTGACGCATGTGCTGGAGGGGATTCGGCAGATTTCCGATCGCGAGGAAGAGATCGCCGGGGACCTTCGGGTGATGGTTGGGGAAACCTTACTCGCCTACAAAATGCCGGAGGTTCTGAAACTGCTGAGGATTAAAGCGCCAAAAGTGCGTCTTTCTCTCCAGTCGGTAAACTGTTATGCCATTCGGGACGCGCTGCTCAACGATAATACGGATCTGGGCGTCTTTTACCGCGTGGGCCATGATGAAGCGCTGCACAAGGAATATTTTGGCCAACAGGAATTGGTGCTGGTGGCATCCCCGGAGCTGCAGGGCGTTGATTTCACCAGAAAGAATCAGCATATTCCGCTCAGTTTCATTATCAATGAACCGCAGTGCGTTTTCAGGCAACTCTTCGAATCGACGCTCCGCGAAAGAAAGATCACGTTAGACAACACGATTGAGCTATGGAGCATTGAGAGCATTAAACGCTGCGTGGCCAGCAATCTGGGGATCTCATTCCTGCCTCTTTTCAGCGTATTGCGGGAACTGGAATCCGGCGAGTTGATAAGGCTTCCTTTTTCCGCCGCGCCGATGACGATAACGGCGCTTTGCGCCTATCATGCCGACAGAACGCTGAGTCCCGCGATGGAGATATTCATTGACTGCATGCGGCAGTGTTTAGGGGAGGCGCATTCTGAATGCCTGGGGGAATTATCTCCCCATCTTGACGTCTCGTCGTAGGTGAAGAAATCAGCCAGAAAACAAGTTAACTGGCTGATTTTTTTATTAATCCTTGATGGTGCTACCCTGTTTGTGGAACAGCTCGCGGAACACCGGGTAAATATCTTCCTGATCGCGGATATGCTGAATGGCAAAGTTATCGAACGTCTGTTGCAGATGTTCATACTCGCGCCATAGGGTCTGATGCGCCCGGCGGGTGATTTCGATATAGCTGTAGTAACGCACCACCGGCAGAATTTTCTTCGCCAGAATTTCGTGACACAGCGGTGAGTCATCCGCCCAGTTATCGCCATCCGACGCCTGTGCCGCATAGATGTTCCACTGCGCCGGGTCGTAGCGTGCTTTAACCACCTCATCCATCAGCTTCAGCGCGCTGGAGACGATGGTGCCGCCCGTTTCCTGAGAGTAGAAGAACTCATGCTCATCCACCTCTTTGGCCTGGGTGTGGTGACGAATGTAGACCACTTCGACGTTTTTATAGGTTCGGCTCAGGAACAGATAGAGCAGGATATAAAAGCGTTTTGCCATGTCTTTAGTGGACTGATCCATCGAACCGGAAACATCCATCAGGCAGAACATCACCGCCTGGCTGGAGGGCTCTGGCCGTTTCTCGTAGTTTTTGTAGCGTAAGTCAAAAGTGTCGATAAACGGTACGCGATCGATCTTCGCCCGCAGCTCGGCGATCTCTTTGCGTAAACGCTCCTCTTCCAGCAGCTGCGCCGGCTCGCTTTTCGCGACTTCATCCAGCGTGGCTTCCAACGCGTGCAGTTCACGGCGCTTGCCTGCCGTCATGGCGGTACGGCGGGCAAGGGAGTTTTGCAGCGAACGCACGACGCTGATATTGGCGGGCACGCCGTTAGAGGTGAAGCCTGCGCGGTGGGTTTTATATTCGGTAAGCTGGCGCTGCTGGTTGCGTTTGAGATTCGGCAAGGCCAGATCCTCAAACAGCAGATCCAGATACTCGTCTTTGGAAATCTGAAACACAAACTCGTCCTGGCCTTCGCCGTCGGCGCTGGCCTGGCCCTGTCCGCTACCGCCACCTCCGCCGCCGCCCTGAGGGCGCTCGATGCGATCGTTTTGTACAAAGTGGTCGTTACCGGGATGAACCCGATGGCGTAATCCTCCGCGTCCCTGATGGAACATAGGTTCGCTAATATCATCCGTCGGAATAGAGACGGACTCGCCGCTGTCGATGTCGGTCACCGAACGCTTGTTGATGGCCTCGGAGATCGACTGTTTTATTTGCGCTTTATAACGGCGCAAGAAGCGCTGGCGGTTAACCGCGCTCTTGTTTTTGCCGTTCAGACGCCGGTCAATAAACCAGGTCATATATCCCTCCCGTACTGCATTTGCCAACTTGCAGCGCCTGTAAGTGCCGGAAACGCCGGCCTACGGGACATTGTTGTAGGCCCGGTAAGCGCACGCGCCACCGGGCAGATTGTTAAGACGATTTACGCACGCGCAGGTACCACTCGCACAGCAGACGGACCTGCTTGCGGGTGTAGCCTTTTTCCATCATCCGATCGACAAAATCATCGTGCTTTTTCTGCTCATCGGTTGAGGTTTTCGCATTGAATGAAATAACCGGCAGCAGCTCTTCGGTATTGGAGAACATTTTCTTCTCAATCACCGTGCGCAGCTTCTCGTAGCTCGTCCAGTTCGGGTTGCGACCGTTGTTGTTGGCGCGGGCGCGCAGCACAAAGTTGACAATTTCGTTACGGAAGTCTTTCGGGTTGCTGATCCCGGCAGGCTTCTCAATTTTCTCCAGTTCTGCGTTCAGCGACTCGCGGTCGAACAGCTGGCCGGTATCCGGGTCGCGATATTCCTGATCCTGAATCCAGAAGTCCGCATAGGTGACATAACGATCAAAGATGTTCTGCCCGTATTCGGAATAGGATTCGAGGTACGCGGTCTGGATCTCTTTACCGATAAACTCGGCGTATTTCGGGATCAGATAGCCTTTCAGGAATTCCAGATAGCGTTCCGACTGCTCCTGCGGGAACTGCTCGCGTTCGATTTGCTGCTCCAGTACGTAGAACAGATGCACCGGGTTGGCGGCCACTTCGGCATGGTCGAAGTTAAACACGCGCGAGAGGATTTTAAAGGCGAAGCGCGTCGACAGGCCGTTCATGCCTTCGTCCACGCCTGCGTAGTCACGATACTCCTGGTACGACTTGGCTTTCGGATCGGTATCTTTCAGGCTTTCGCCATCGTAGACGCGCATTTTCGAGTAGATGCTGGAGTTTTCCGGCTCTTTCAGACGCGAAAGAATCGAGAAGCGCGACAGTGTTTCCAGCGTACCCGGCGCGCACGGCGCATGGGTCAGCTCACTGTGGTTAAGCAGTTTTTCGTAGATTTTGATCTCTTCGGAGATCCGCAGGCAATAAGGCACCTTGACGATATAAACACGGTCGAGGAACGCCTCGTTGTTTTTGTTGTTACGGAAGGTCACCCACTCAGACTCGTTCGAGTGCGCGAGGATAATGCCGTTAAACGGCAGGGCGGAGATCCCCTCGGTACCGTTATAGTTGCCTTCCTGGGTTGCGGTCAGCAGCGGATGCAGCACCTTAATCGGCGCTTTAAACATCTCGACGAATTCCATGATCCCCTGGTTGGCGCGGCACAACGCGCCGGAGTAGCCGTAAGCGTCCGGGTCGTTTTGCGCGTAGTGCTCCAGTTTACGGATATCGACTTTACCGACCAGCGCAGAGATATCCTGGTTGTTTTCGTCGCCCGGTTCGGTTTTGGCAATCGCAATCTGTTCCAGAATGGACGGCCATACCTTCACCACACGGAATTTGGTGATGTCGCCGCCAAACTCGTGCAGGCGTTTCGCCGCCCACGGCGACATGATGGTTCCAAGATAGCGGGGAGGCACGCCGTACTCTTTTTCCAGAATTTGCGCGTCTTCCTGCGGGTTAAACAGGCACAGCGGATGGTCGTTAACCGGGCTGCGTTCGCCGTTAGCGCTCAGCACATAAATCGGCACCCGCTGCATCAGGGATTTCAGTCGTTCAGCCAGCGATGATTTACCGCCGCCGACCGGCCCCAATAAGTAGAGGATTTGCTTTTTCTCTTCCAGTCCCTGGGCGGCATGTTTCAGATAGGAAACAATCTGCTCAATGGCTTCTTCCATGCCGTAAAACTCTTCGAACGCCGGGTAGCGCCCGATGACTCGGTTCGAAAAGAGACGGGAAAGCCGCGGTTCCTGGGCGGTATCAACCATTATCGGCTCGCCAATAGCCGTTAATAGCCGTTCTGCCGCGTTAGCATAAGCACTGCGATCTTGCTTACATACAGCAAGAAACTCCTGCAGTGTGAACTCTTCGTCCTTGGCAGCTTCATAGCGCTGGCGATAGTGATCGAATATATTCATGGCATGCCGTCCTTTCGTTTTTTAGCACAGGTTAAGAGCCGTTGGTATGAATAATGGGGGCTCCCGGAAGAGGTAAGCCGAACGACGCTCAACCTTGATCCAGCAACCTGTGTGCCAGGTTGTCGGACAATAAGCAATGACGTTCGCGGCAATTACACCTTCTAAAAATAAGCGTAGATGGCATTTGCAAAACTTGCATGGCGATAAAATCGATTTTCAATGACATATCAATAACTCATCAAAAAATACGGGCATTAAATCTTTTCATCTTTTTTCTTCTTTCATATAGCTGTCACGTATTTGCAAGCCTGTTGCCATGATGGGCAGAGATAATGGCAAGTCATAATGTGTAATTACAGGTAAAAAATTTGTCGTAGGGCAATGTGAAAGGTAAACTTTCGCCGTTGATACGTTGAATAAAAAGGAATTACAGATTGTGAATCGAATCAAACTTCTAACGTTAGGGGTCCTGATCGCCACTTCTGCTACTGCGGTACAGGCAGAGAGTAAGTTCACGCTGGGCGCTGGCGTGGGGATCGTTGAGCATCCTTACAAGCAATACGACCATGATGTGTATCCCGTTCCGGTTATCAGTTACGAAGGGGACAACTTCTGGTTCCATGGCTTGGGCGGCGGTTACTACCTGTGGAATGACGGTACCGACCAACTATCCCTGACGGCCTACTGGTCGCCGATGTACTTCAAACCAGGCGACAGCGACAATAGCCAACTACGCAGACTGGATCGCCGTCAGTCGACGATGATGGCCGGTGTTTCATGGTTCCATCACACGCAGTACGGCTCTCTGCGCACGACGCTTGCGGGCGATACGCTGGATAAAAGCAACGGTCTGGTCTGGGATCTGGGCTGGGTTTACCGCTATACCAACGGCGCTCTGACCTTGACGCCGGGCATCGGGGTTGAGTGGAACAGCGAGAACCAGAACGACTACTACTACGGTGTATCCCATCGTGAATCGGCGCGTAGCGGCCTGCGCAGCTATAGCCCGGACAGCAGCTGGAACCCGTATCTGGAACTGAGCGCGAACTATCGCTTCGCCGGCAGTTGGAGCGTGTACGGCACCGCGCGTTACACCCGCCTGTCTGACGAAATCACCGACAGCCCGATGATTGATAAGAGCTGGAGCGGCCTGCTGTCTACCGGTATCACCTACACGTTCTAATCGTCAATGTTGATGATGGATAAAAGCTCGCCAGCAGGCGGGCTTTTTTTTGCACCAAAAAGGGCGGAGTTAGGCGACTGCACGATGGTGGTGCGCGAAATTTGGGCAACCACACGGCGATGTACTGAACGGTTATCCTTTACGGTAGTTATCGCTAACCGAAAAGGAGGTGCATATGACGGCCCGTAACATCCTTTTTTGCGGTCAATCGCTACCTGCGATTGGCCAGGGGACCTGGTATATGGGGGAAAATGCGACGCGGCGTCAGCAGGAGGTAGCGGCGCTGCGGGCGGGTATCGAATGCGGGCTCACGGTGATTGATACTGCGGAAATGTACGCGGAAGGCGGAGCCGAGAAGAGGGTTGGGGAGGCTATTCGCGGTCTGCGCGATAAGGTATTTCTGGTATCCAAGGTGTATCCGTGGAACGCGGGGGGAAAGCAGCTGGTCAGCGCCTGTGAAGGCAGCCTGCGCCGTCTGGGTACCGAGATCATCGACCTCTACTTGCTGCATTGGCGCGGCGGTTTTGAACTTGCGGAAACCCTAGAGGGCATGCAGGCGCTGATCGCTCAAGGCAAAATTCGCCACTGGGGCGTGTCTAACCTTGATGTGGATGATATGCAGGAACTGTGGTCGGTGGAGGGGGGCGCGGGCTGTGCTGCTAACCAGGTGCTTTATCATCTGGCGTCACGGGGGATTGAGTATTCGCTGTTGCCCTGGTGTCAGTCGCGGACTGTACCGGTGATGGCATACTGCCCGCTGGCGCAGGCGGGCCGTTTACGCAGCGGCCTGTTGGCAGACGCTACGGTACAGCGTATTGCCTACGAGCACCAGGCGACACCTGCCCAGGTGCTGCTGGCGTGGGTGATTCACCATCACGGGGTCATGGCAATTCCTAAGGCGGCGACCATCGCCCACGTAGAAGAGAATGCCGCGGCGTTGCAATTAACGCTGACAGCGGAAGATATCACGCGTCTGGAGAGGGCGTTTCCGGCACCGGAGACAAAGATCGCGCTGGACGTGGTGTAGGTTTTGGCAAAAACCCGGCGTCGCATGGCTTAGCCGGGTAACCAGGGACTTAGCGTTTGGCGACTTTAATGGTCTGTGACAAACGCGCCGGTTTTTCTTCGGTAGCTTTCTGGGCCGCACTGGCACAGGCGGTTTCGACGCACACGAAGGTTTTGTAGCCGTCGTCCGGCATGTCGGTCATGCTAACGGAGAGCGCCGGGCCTGGGTTCCAGCCCACCACGTTGACGTGGTGATGATGGATCACGTCAATTGCACGCTTCAGCGAGGCATCGTGGATGACGCTGCACGCTTCAGGATTCAGATAAACGCGGTCTGTGCGGTCCGGGAAGGTCTGCACACCGTCGCTCAGCTCGCCGATTTCGGCATTCTGCACTTTATCGATGTAACGATCGCCCAGGCCACTCACTTTAACGGCGTGAATATCGCCGACGTTGAAGTAAGTGTGCAGCGCGGTGGTGGTTTCAAATTCGCCGTGCGCTTCCAGCTCCATCTCGCAGGTGTTACCCAGCTTGAATCGGGCCAGCAGGCTGAATTCATGCGGCCAGTACTGGCGGGTGGCATCACTGCTTTTCAGTTCGAAGGTTAACACCACGCCGTTATCGTCTTCATTGTGCGCTTTCAGCTCCCACGGCAGATTACGGGCAAAACCGTGTGCCGGAAAACCTTGCTGCGCCGCCGGGCCGAACCAGGGCCAGCAGATCGGTACGCCACCGCGAATGGCAACGCCGTTTTTGAACGGTGTGTTACCGCTCAGCCACAGCACTTCTTCTTCACCTTCAGGTTTCCAGGAGAGCAGGTGAGCGCCCTGGAAGGCCACGGAGGCTTTTACTTTTGGGTGATTGACAACGATAACGTCCAGCTCGTCTAACTGGCGGCGAGAGAGCACAGGGGTAAGCTGTTCGAGAACCGGGAGAGCGAAAATTGTCTTAATCATAATGCAATCCTTGGTGTTGAAAACGTAACCATAAAAAAAGGCGACCGAAGTCGCCTTTTTGGATCAGTTTCTCATCTCAACTTATTTGGAGATGTGAGCGATCAGGTCCAGAACTTTGTTGGAGTAACCAGTTTCGTTATCGTACCAGGAAACCAGTTTCACGAAGTTGTCGTTCAGAGCGATACCTGCTTTAGCATCGAATACGGAAGTGCAAACTTCACCGTTGAAATCGGTAGATACAACGTCGTCTTCGGTGTAACCCAGAACGCCTTTCATCGGGCCTTCGGAAGCAGCTTTGATTGCTTTCTTAATTTCTTCGTAAGAAGCAGCTTTTTCCAGACGAACGGTCAGGTCAACTACGGATACGTTCGGGGTAGGAACGCGGAACGCCATACCGGTCAGTTTGCCGTTCAGTTCTGGCAGTACTTTACCTACAGCTTTAGCAGCACCGGTAGAGGACGGGATGATGTTCTGAGCTGCGCCGCGGCCGCCGCGCCAGTCTTTGTGAGACGGGCCATCAACGGTTTTCTGAGTTGCGGTGGTCGCGTGAACAGTGGTCATCAGACCTTCGATGATGCCGAAGTTGTCGTTGATAACTTTTGCCAGCGGAGCCAGGCAGTTGGTGGTGCAGGATGCGTTGGAAACGATGTCCTGGCCTTCGTATTTGTCAAAGTTAGCGCCTTTAACAAACATCGGAGTGTTGTCTTTAGACGGACCAGTCAGAACCACTTTTTTCGCGCCAGCGGTGATGTGCTTACGAGCGGTTTCGTCGGTCAGGAAGATACCGGTTGCTTCAGCAACTACGTCAACACCAACTTCGTCCCATTTCAGGTTAGCCGGATCACGTTCAGCGGTAACACGGATTTTTTTACCGTTTACGATCAGATGACCGTCTTTCACTTCAACGGTACCGTTGAAACGGCCGTGAGTGGAGTCATATTTCAGCATGTAAGCCATGTAGTCTGCGTCTAACAGATCGTTGATTGCAACGATCTCAATGTCAGAACGTTCCTGAGCAGCACGGAAAACAATGCGACCGATACGGCCAAAACCGTTGATACCTACTTTGATAGTCATATATTCCACCAGCTATTTGTTAGTGAATAAAAGGTTGCCTGTAAAATTACAAAAACCTTACGCAGCGTCAAGCGGAATCGTGTCAATCATTGCGACAAATCAATCTGCTGCCTAAGCTTTGCACGACTAACCTGTCTCACTCTTCCTATGAGCTAGAAACCACATGAGGGCGGCGCCGGGAATTTTAAAGGGCACGCGAGATAAAAATGTGATGTTTATCACAATTACCTGGCTGCCTTTTCACGCCGATTAAGTTTAGAACAAAAGTTCACGCTTCATTGTTAATGTTTTGTTAGAATCGCCTGGTAAATGTATTTTTCATAGCGAGATGTGAGCAAAATGGTGAATAAACCTTCCCCGGATGACCTGAAAAATACCCTGAGTGAAATGCAGTTCTACGTCACGCAGAAACATGGCACAGAGCCGCCGTTTACCGGGCGTTTACTGCACAACAAGCGTGATGGGGTTTACCACTGTCTGGTCTGCGATGCGCCGCTTTTTCACTCCCAAAGCAAGTATGATTCCGGATGCGGCTGGCCGAGTTTCTATGAGCCGGTGAGCGAAACCGCCATTCGGTATCTCAACGATTACTCCCACGGCATGCAACGTACTGAAATTCGTTGCGGAAACTGTGATGCGCATCTGGGGCACGTCTTTCCCGACGGCCCACAGCCAACCGGTGAGCGTTTTTGCGTCAACTCTGCGTCGCTCAGCTTCACGGATGACGAAAACGGTGATTCCACCAAAGGCTGAAGAAACGATTCAGCAAATTATTCCACAGGCGAGGGGGCTGAACATGAATATTGAGCAAATGATCGACAACATGACGCCGGAGATTTATCAGCGTTTAGCCACCGCGGTGGAGCTGGGAAAATGGCCGGATGGCGTGGCGTTGACCGACGAGCAAAAAGAGAACTGTCTGCAGCTGGTGATGCTCTGGCAGTCACGCAATAACCGCGACGCGCAGCACATGACCATTGATACCAACGGCCAGATGGTGATGAAGAGCAAGCAGCAGTTGAAGGAAGACTTCGGCATTGCGCCGAAGCCAATTGCGACGTTTAAGACGCACTAAGCGGCCGCCCACGGTTCAATAAGCCGTTCTCTGGCGTACCACATCGCTTCTCTGACCGCGACGGGCCTGCTCAGCAGGCCCAGCGCGTAAAAGCGGTCGGCGATGGTCTGCTGTGCGCGGATGGCCTGCATGTCCATTTCTCGCGTCTGATGGCTGCGCCGCGCCAGGGCGCAGGCCAACGATGCGGTGTCCAGCCCCAGTTCTCCCGCCAGCAGTTGCGCTGCCTCGAGACGATGCCGGTCAATAAATTTCCCTGTTTTCACCAGTGCCGCCACGACGCCAGCAATAATTTCTTCGTTCTGCTGTGCATACTGTCGGCGGGTGAGGTAGAACTGATGGTTGCTGACGCGGCCTTCACCGGTTGCCAGCACGCGCAGCGTCCCGCTACGCTCAGCGGCGCTCAGTACCGGGTCCCACATCATCCAGGCATCGGCGGACAGATAGTCGCTGGCGGTCAGCGGGTATTTTGGCGGCGCGTAGACGATCTTAACGTCATCCAGGCCCAGACCCGCTTCTTCCAGTAGCTGCACCAGCAGCCAGTGCACGTTCGAACCTTTATTCAGCGCAATGCGCTTTCCCCGTAGCTGTGCGAGTGAGCGTATATCGCTGGCGTTGGGCACGACCATGGCCACACTCCGCGGCGCTGGGGGCTCCCAGGCCACGTACAGAAGCGCGTTGTCTTTCGCCTGCGCGAAAATAGGGGGCGCTTCACCGGTGGTGCCAAAATCAATTTCGTTGTGACTGAGCGCCTGAAGCAGCTGCGGGCCGGCCGGATATTCGCTCCACATCACGTTAATCCCCAGCTCGGCAAAATTCTGCTCCAGCAGCTGACGCGCCTTCAGCACGCCCAGATTGCCAAACCGCTGGTAGCCAATGCGCAGTTCGCGCTCACGCGGCGTGGGGGCAAGCAGCTCTCCAGTCTTGCGCCGCTGCTTGATGACGCCCAGATGCGCCAGCTGCGTGCGCAACGTATGGCGGCTGACGCCAAGCAGCTGTGCGGCCTGGCTCTGGTTATTTTGGCTTTGACTCATTGCCGCCTGAATCATGGCGCGCAGCATACGGTCGTACAGCGCGACGCTGTGGGCCAATAGCTGACGGCGCATAAACTCTCCCAGTTCATCGTGTTGCGCAGGCGATGAGGAGGGCGCCGAGGTCGCAGAGGTGAGGCGAAGATGCTCAGGGCCCAGTTCCACATCCGGATTCAGCAGTACCGCATTGTGCAGGGTATTTTCCAGTTCGCGAATGTTCCCCGGCCACGGATAGTCCTGCAGCAGCGCAAGCGCTTGATCGGAAAGTCGCTGCGCCGGGCGCCCGAGCCGGCGCGCGTAAAGCTGCACGAAATGGTGCGCCAGAACCGGGATATCCTGCCGGCGCTGGCGTAATGGCGGCAGGGTCACGGCGGCGATATTCAGGCGATAGAAGAGATCTTCGCGAAAACGACGCTCCTGAATGGCGCGTGCCAGATCGACGTGTGTCGCCGCCACGACCCGCACGTTAATGCGAATGGGTTTGTGGGAGCCGACGCGGGTAATCTCCCGCTCCTGGAGGACGCGCAGTAGCTTCACCTGCAACGACAGGCTCAGTTCGCCAATCTCATCCAGTAATAACGTTCCGCCTTCCGCAGCCTCAAACCAACCCTGGTGAGTATGCGTTGCGCCACTGAATGCGCCTTTCTCATGGCCAAAAAGCTCTGACTCGGCCAGCGACTCGGTCAACGCGCCGCAGTTAACGGCCAGAAAAGTCCCATTGGCCCGCGGGCTATGACGGTGGAGATAACGGGCGACCACCTCTTTGCCGGTCCCCGTTTCCCCGACGATCAGTACAGTGGCGTCGGTGGGAGCAAGTCGCGCCAGCACCTTCTGAAAGGCCTGTGAGGCCGGGTCGACCAGGGCGGGCCCGGATAATGTGAGTTCTGCGTTGAGCATCGGAATTCTCCAGCAAGTTCATGTCTGGACGGTATCTGTTGGCGGCGCAAGTTTCCAGAGGGGGGAGGCGAGCGATTGTCGCGATTGCGGCAGTCGGTGCCGTCGCTGTGTTGCATTTGCAACAGTTTCCGGAGATGAGGTTTTTTGTTAATGCATTGATAAGTAACCGTATTTATCCTTCGTAAAATTGGCATGTATTTCGCTATCTCCTTTATAACTGATGAAGATAACCGCTTCTATAAATACAAAATATAGTTATAAAAGGAAATGGATAATGACAGTACAAGCCGCTGAACAAATCAATGTCTTCTGGTTCTTACCCACCCACGGTGACGGGCGGTATCTGGGCACCACCGAAGGCGGTCGTCCGGTGGATCTCCCTTATCTGCAACAGGTGGCGCTGGCGGCGGATAGTCTCGGCTATTACGGCGTACTGATCCCCACGGGGAAAAGCTGCGAAGACTCCTGGCTGGTGGCCGCCGCGCTGGCGCCGATTACCCGTCATTTGCGCTACCTCGTGGCCGTCCGCCCTGGGCTTCAGCCACCCACGCTGGCGGCGCGGATGGCCGCAACGCTGGACCGCCTCTCGGAAGGGCGTCTGCTGATTAACGTGGTGACCGGTGGCGATCCGGTGGAGAACAAAGGCGACGGTATTTTCCTCAGCCATAGCGAACGCTATGAAGTGACCCATGAATTCCTCGAGGTTTACCGTCGCCTGCTGGCCGGTGAAAAGGTGGACTATCACGGCACGCATATTCAGGTTGAAGGGGCGGAAGTGCTGTTCCCAACGGTGCAGCGCAATGGCCCGCCGCTGTACTTTGGCGGCTCATCGGCGGAGGCGATTGACGTTGCCGCCGACCATATCGATGCCTACCTGACCTGGGGTGAACCGCCGGCGCAGGTGGCGGAAAAGCTGGCGGTCGTGAAAGCTCGCGCGTAAGAGAAGGGGCGTCAGCTGGAGTACGGTATCCGTTTGCATGTGATTGTGCGTGAGACGGAGGAAGAGGCGTGGGCCGCCGCGGATAAGCTGATTGCTCACCTGGATGATGACACTATCGCTCAGGCGCAGCAGATTTTTGCCCGCATGGACTCTACCGGGCAGGCGCGCATGAGCGCGCTGCACAACGGAAATCGCGACAAGCTGCGGATTGCACCCAATCTGTGGGCGGGCGTCGGGCTGGTTCGCGGCGGTGCCGGGACCGCGCTGGTGGGAAATCCCCAGCAGGTTGCCGAACGTATCCGTGAATATCAGGCGCTGGGGATCACCAACTTTATCTTCTCCGGCTATCCGCATCTGGAAGAAGCGCACCGCTTCGCTGAGCTGGTGATGCCGCTGCTGCCCACCAGCACCCAGCCGCGTTCCGCGAAGGGGCAGGTTAACACCGGGCCTTTTGGCGAAACCATCGGTGGGGCGAAACGCCCTGTCCCGCAGGCGAGCGCCAGCTGAGGAGTTTGCGATGTCACGACCAGAAAGCGAACCACACATTGTGATTGTCGGCGGCGGATTCAGCGGCGCGGCCGTTGCCATTCATCTGTTGCGCGAGTCGCGCCGCGCCCTGCGCATTAGCGTGGTGGAGCCGCGTCCCGCGCTCGGTTTTGGTGTGGCCTACTCGGCAACCGATCCCGCGCATCGAATCAACGTTCCCGCCGCGCGCATGCAGCTGGCGGGTGACGACGACGGCGCATTCGACCGTTGGTATCGTCGGCACGGCGATTTTCCGCAGGACCCCCACGCACGGCTGGCGGACGGGAGCGTCTACCCGCAGCGTGGCGCATTTGGTCGCTACGTCCAGGACAATCTGGCACAGGCGATAAAAGCGCACAGCGGCAGCCTGACCCATATACGGGATCGCGCGGTGGGCTGGCATGACGGATGCGTGATCACCGCCGAGGGGCAGCGGCTGCGCGCCGATGGTCTGGTGCTGGCAGTGAACCACCCGCCGCCACGGCTGCCGAAGGTGGTCCAGCACGTCGCTCAGCACCCTCGACTGATTGCGAATCCCTGGCGCGCTAACGCGCTGGCGGCCGTTCCGTTGAACGCGCGGGTCGCCATTATGGGGACGGCGCTCAGTATGGCGGATGTTGTTGCGACGCTGCATCGTCAGGGGCATCAGGGAACAACGCTTGCCTTCTCACGCCATGGTTTACTCTCCCGAGCCAACGCGCCGCTCGCCGCATCGGCATGGCAGGCCAACTATCAGACGGGCACATTACGCCAGCGCCTGCGGCAGATTCGCGAGGACATCCCGTGTGCGGCGGCGCAGGGATTGCCCTGGCAGGCCGTTCTGGATGCCGTACGTGGTCAGGGACAGGCTATCTGGCAGAAGCTTACGGAGGCGGAAAAGCGACAGTTTTTACGTCATCTGCGTCGCTTCTGGGATGTGCATCGCTACCGTATTGCGCCGCAGGTGGCGCAAGCCATCGCGGAGAAACGGGAGGACGGCACTTTCCGCTCGCTGGCGGCGCGGCTACAGGCGCTGACGGTCGAAGGCGAGGCCCTTCGCCTTCAACTGGCGCAGCGCAGCGGCGGCACCGTGTGGCAAGAGGTTGACTATCTGGTGCTCACCACCGGGCCAGACCATGCCGATTTAGTGGCGGGCCAGCCGTTTCTGGCGGCACTGCATCAGGATGGGCAGATTCGCCCGGATGCGCTGGGCATGGGCATTGAGGTTAACGCGCATTCGCAGGCGGTTGGCGCTTCCTCGCCGATATGGGTCGCCGGCCCGGCGGCGCGCGGGCGATTCGGCGAACTGATGGGGCTCCCGCAGGTGGCGGAACATGCCCGACAGGTCGCGCAAACGGTGCTGCAAACCCTGACGAGCCGTCAGAACGTGACAGCCTGATCCCCGATATAAACGCATTATTGTGCCGGGAACAACCGGGCGCAGAAGAGATTGTTATGTCATCACAACGTGAAATTCGTCTGAATGCTTTTGATATGAACTGTGTCGGCCACCAGTCGCCGGGGCTGTGGGCGCACCCGCGCGATCGATCCTGGCAGTATAAGGATCTGGACTATTGGGTCGACCTGGCACGTCTGCTGGAGCGCGGAAAGTTTGACGGCCTGTTTATTGCCGACGTGCTCGGCGTCTACGATGTCTATAACGGCAACGGCGACGCGGCGATTCGTCAGGCGGCGCAGGTGCCGGTAAACGATCCGTTGGCGCTGGTTACCCCAATGGCGCTGGTGACGGAGCAT
Organism: Kluyvera georgiana ATCC 51603; assembly: GCF_001654985.1. Taxonomy (GTDB): domain Bacteria; phylum Pseudomonadota; class Gammaproteobacteria; order Enterobacterales; family Enterobacteriaceae; genus Kluyvera; species Kluyvera georgiana. The sequence goes on along the minus strand of NZ_LXEU01000053.1, from coordinate 1,973 downwards.
CTGGGCTTTGGCCTGACCGCCTCGCTGTCGTTTGAGCGCCCGTATCCGTTTGCTCGCCGTCTCTCGACGCTGGATCACCTGACCAAAGGCCGCGTAGGCTGGAACATCGTCACCTCGTATCTGGAAAGCGGCGCGCGCAATATTGGCCAACAGGCGCAAACGGCGCACGATGCCCGCTACGACTATGCCGATGAGTATCTGGAGGTTATCTACAAGCTGCTGGAAGGCAGCTGGGAAGAGGGGGCGATTCTGCGCGATCGCGAACGGCGTATTTTCAGCGATCCGAGTAAAATTCACGCCATTAATCATCATGGCAAATTCTTTGACGTGCCGGGCTATCACCTGTGTGAACCGTCGCCGCAGCGCACGCCGGTGCTGTATCAGGCGGGCGCGTCCAGCCGCGGCAAGCAGTTTGCCGCCAGCCATGCCGAGTGCGTGTTTGTGGTTTCGCCGTCAAAAAGCGCGCTGAAAAAGACCGTGGCGGATATTCGTTGCCGCGCGGCGGAGGCCGGGCGCGATCCGCACAGTATTCTTATTTTCAATATGCAAACGGCGATCGTCGGCGAGACGGATAAGGCCGCGCAGGTGAAGTGGCAGGAGTATAAAAACTGGACCAGCTACGAAGGCGCGCTGGCGCTGATCTCCGGCTGGGCGGGCATCGATTTCGGGCAATATCAGCCGGATGAAGTGTTCACCTATGCCAAAACCAATGCGATTCAGTCGGTGGTCGATACCTTCTCCACCGCCGATCCAGATAAACAGTGGTCGGTAAAGGCCATGGCCGAGTGGGTCGGTATCGGCGGCTTTGGTCCGCTGATTGTCGGCAGCGCGGAAACGGTCGCCGATGAGCTGCAGTCGTGGGTGGAGGAGACGGACGTGGATGGCTTCAATCTTGCCTACGCGGTCACGCATGAAACCTTTACCGATGTGGTTGAACTGTTGATTCCAGAGCTGCAAAAACGCGGCGTCTATAAGCGCGAGTACCGCCAGGGGACATTACGCGAGAAGCTATTTGGCGGTAGCGCCAGGCTTCAGGCTCCACACCCGGGCGCAGGCTACCGTATTCATGAGCAAAGCGGGATTTTAATGCCGGTGTAATGCTGGCCGATTAACGATAACCCGGACTGGTAACCGGGTTATCGTGTTGGGGGACCTTAGTGTTTAATCCCCAGCGACTCCGCCAGCTGCTTCGCCAGCTGGTTGTTGTCGTCCGCGCCGTACTCCCAGAACATCGCGCCCGCCAGCCCTTTGCTCTTGATATAGTCCGCTTTAATGCTGACCGATCGCGGATTCTCGTAGGAGAGCGCGAACAGCGGTTTGCCTTCCGCCGACTGCACCGACAGCCACGGTACCTTGGCCTGGTCATCCCAGTGCTCGGTAAAGCGCTTCTGCGGGTCGTTCAGCAGCTTGCTGACGATATCGTTGTACTTCACGTAGGTATCTTTGCTGAGATCGACGCCGAGAGATTTAAACAGCTCCACTTCCTGTGCGCCGAAGTAAGGCTGAGTCACCGGGTTTTTCTGCGCGTCCGGCTTGCTCCAGTCGATACCCGGTTCCACGCTGCGTTTCGGTAAGCGGCCATAGAAACCAATCCCGAGGTTCATCTGGCTGGGTTTTAAACCGGCGGCGAGGTAGTTATTGACCACGAAATCGGCGCTGTATTTATCCGCTTCCGCCACCGTTGGCCACTGCGTTGAATCGTACAGGTTCGAGTTAAAGTACTGGGTACCGTACGCCATGTCGTAGGTCATCAGGTTGATGTAATCCAGCAATGGCGCGATGGCTTTAACGTCAACCCAGCTTTTTGGGCTTTCGGCGTTAGCGCCGACGGCAATGGTCACCAGCTTTTTATTGCCAAACGCCGCGCGCAGCTCTTTGAGCAGGGTGGTGAAGTTATCGCGGTCCGCCGGCTGGCTTGCCACCAGCCCCCACGCCCCGTTGACCGGATATTCCCAGTCGAGATCGATGCCATC
>NZ_LXEU01000052.1 GCF_001654985.1 Kluyvera georgiana ATCC 51603 | reverse complement strand
TGCCACCAGCCCCCACGCCCCGTTGACCGGATATTCCCAGTCGAGATCGATGCCATCGAGGCCGTATTTTCCGACCACTTCCTGCGCCGAGCGGATGAACACCGCCCGTGCTTCCGGCGTGGCGGCCGCGCCTGAGAAGCCGCGCGCGCCCCAGCCGCCGACCGACAGCAGCACTTTCAGATTGGGGTTCTGCTGACGCAGTGTTGGAATTTTTGCTAAATCGGACTGCACCTTGGGCGATAGCCAGATTTGATGCAGCTTCGCAGGGTCTTTTAACGCGTCGTTGGTTTCGTCTTTTTCGTCATTGTAGATAAGGCCAAACGAATAGTTGAGGTGGGTAATTTGCCGCACGTCCAGCTTATCGATATCACCGCCCGGCCCGGCGGTAACGTCACCGCCGCCGTTGAAGTAGCCAACGGACATCAGGGAATTCGCGGAAACAACCGAAACGCAGAGCAGGGGTAATGCTGCCAGCAAAGGCAAAAGTTTCATACACGGTCCTCTTTGACATTAAAAAAGCAAACACGCCACGGAAATGGCGTGGCGAAAAAACAACCTTTCGACCCTATCATTGCCGCTGCGTTAAATCTGCGAGATGGTTCACGAGGGGGAAAAAGAGGAGAGAGTTGTAGGCCGGATAAGCAAAGCGCCATCCGGCACTACGGGCTAGTGCTGAATTTCCAGCCAGTCATCCAGCGTATACAGCGTCGCGCCTTCTGCCGCCATTTCCATAAAAGCCTGAGCGCTATCCTGCGGCTGAATGTTGACGCCGCGACAGCCGTCGGTAATGACGTTGACCGCATAGCCAAGCTGGAGGGCGTCCAGCACGGTAAACTTCACGCAGTAGTCGGTAGCCAGCCCGAGAACCGTCAGTTCGTCAATCGCGTGTTCGCGCAGCCAGGCGTCCAGCCCGGTCTTCTGCCGATGACCGTTGTCGAAAAAGGCGCTGTAGCTGTCGATGTTGACGCTTTCGCCCTTGTGGAACACCGCGTCGATCGCGTTGTGCGCCAGCAGCGGATGAAACGCCGCGCCATCGCTGTTTTGCACACAGTGATCCGGCCAGAAGGTCTGCGGCAGACCGTCGAGCGTTCCCTGGCTGTAAGGCTCCACGTCGTGCTGGCTGGCAAAGCTGCCGTGGTTGGCTGGGTGCCAGTCCTGGCTGGCAATCACCGCTTCACCGCGGCGTTGCGCTTCACCGATCAGCACATTGGCGACATCAATCGTGCTGTCGCCATCGGCAACCGCCAGGGCGCCGCCCGCACAGAAATCGTTCTGTAAATCGACTAATAACAGCGCGCGTTTGCTCATCACTCTCTCCTTAATCGTCTGGCGTCAGTTCGCCGCGCAGGTTCTGCTGCATCGCCGCGCGAATGGCGTCGGCGTCGAGCCCCTGACTCAACAGGTAATGTAACTTGGTCAGCGTCGCTTCCACCGTCATATCGGCGCCGCCGATGACGCCCGCTTGCGCCAGCGCGTTGCCGGTGGCGTAGCCGCCCATATTCACCTTGCCGGACATACATTGGGTGAGGTTAACCACCACAATACCGCGGCTGCTGGCTTCTGCCAGCTCTTTCAGGAAAACAGCGTTTTGCGGGGCGTTACCCACGCCATAAGAACGCAGGATAAGCGCTTTGACCGGCTGAAGCAGGAAGTTGCGTACCACATCGGCGGAGATCCCCGGATAAATCGTTACCACGCCAATCGGCTGCGGGGTAATGGGATGCACAATCAGCGCACCGTCGCCGTGCGGGGCGGGCGGGGTACCCAGCTTACGAATATGGATACCCGCTTCCAGCAGCGGCGTCAGGTTTGGCGAGGCAAACGCGTCAAAGCCATCCGCATGGGCTTTGGTCGTCCGGTTACCGCGATAGAGACGGTTGTTGAAGAACAGCGTCACTTCGTTAATCGGGTAGTTGGCGGCGACGTACAGCGAATTCAGCAGGTTAATCTGCCCGTCGGAACGCAGCTCCGCCAGCGGGATCTGCGAGCCGGTCACGATAACCGGCTTACCGAGGTTTTCCAGCATAAACGACAGCGCTGAGGCGGTGAACGCCATGGTGTCGGTGCCGTGCAGGATCACAAAGCCATCGTACTCGTCGTAGTGCGCTTTAATATCGTCGGCGATGTGCTGCCAGTCTTCCGGCGTCATGTCGGAAGAGTCCATCAGCGGGTCGTATTCGTGGATATTAAAGTCCGGCATCTCGGGGCGATGGAACTCTGGCATCAGCGCCAGCTGGCGCTGCAAATGCCCGGAGACCGGGATATAGCCGTGGTCTGAGCGCTGCATCCCGATGGTCCCGCCGGTGTAGGCGACGTAAATGGATTTTTTTGGCATGGTTCGTCTATCGATTGAGCAAAAGAAAATCCCCTCCGACAAGGAGGGGATTGCGATTAGCGAATATTGGCGCAGGTCAGGCAAATTGCATAGCGATTTTGCGGATCGTTAAACACCGCCAGCTTATCGCTTTCGGCCTTGACTGCATTTGCGGCGTTCGCCAGCGGGGCCGGGAGATACGCCTGCAGCGCCTGCGGCAGAGAGGCGCGCACCGAGCCGGAGAGGTTATCCATCACCATATCGAAGAACGTCGGTTCGCTCTGATAGTAGTCGATGTGCCACGTCTTCACTTTCGCCAGCTCGGCGGCTTTCGCTACCGCATCGTCAAAGTCGCCAAGGCTATCCACCAGACCATTGGCTTTGGCGTCCTCACCGGTCCAGACATGGCCCTGAGCGATTTTATCAATCGCTTCCGGCGTGCTCTTACGCGACTGCGCCACAAGGGTAATAAAACGTTTGTAGCCGTTTTCGATGCTGAGCTGCATCATCTGCTGCACTTCCGGCGTCAACGCTTTGGTCATCGCCATATCCGCCAGCGGCGAGGTGGCGACGCCGTCGGTGTGCACGCCGATTGAATCCAGCGTGTTCTCGACGGTGTTGATGACGCCAAAGATGCCGATAGACCCGGTCAGCGTGCTCGGGCTGGCAATAATGTAATCCGCCGGGGTAGAAATCCAGTAGCCGCCGGAGGCCGCCATGCCGCCCATTGAGACCACCACCGGTTTGCCCGCCGCTTTCGCCGCCGCCAGCTCTTCGCGAATGACCTCAGAAGCGCTTACGCTGCCGCCAGGGCTGTTCACGCGCAGCACGATGGCTTTGACCTTCGGATCCAGACGCGCGTCGCGAATCTGCGCTGCGGTGGTGTCGCCGCCGACGTTACCCGGGGTTTCTTCACCGTCCATGATGGCGCCGTTTGCAAACACCACTGCGATACTTGAGCCGGTGTCCGCCGGCGTTTTCACCGCATAGTCATACATGCTGATGGCGCTGTAGTTATTGTCGGCCTTACTCCAGCCGAACGCTTTGGTCATCGCTTTTTCGATATCCGCGCTGGAACCTAAGTTATCCACCAGCTTGTTATCCAGCGCGTACTGCGCCGTGTCGCCATCGACTTTACGCAGCCCATCCAGCACGCCCTGCGCGCCGGGGAAGATCTGCTGCGCCGTCACCTGACGGTTTGCCGCGACGGTGTTGAGGTAGTTCTGCCACAGTTCGCCAATCCAGCGGCTGTCCGCTTCGCGTGCGGCAGGGGACATATCGTCGCGAATAAACGGTTCGACGGCAGATTTATAGGTGCCGACGCGGAACACGTGGGTTGAAACCTTCAGCTTGTCGAGCAGGGTTTTGTAGTACAGCCCGTTAGTGGCAAAACCGTGCAGATCGACCTCGCCCTGCGGCGACAGCCAGATCTTATTCGCGAAGCTGGCCAGGTAGTACTGCGCCTGGCTATAGCTGTCGCCCACCGCGTAGACCGGCTTACCGCTGTCGCGGAATTCACGCAGCGCTTTGCCGATATACTGCATAGAAGGCTGGTCGCCGCCGGCAAAGTTTTTCAGATCCAACACAATACCGGTGATATTGCGGTCATCTTTCGCCTGGCGAATGGTCTGCACGATATCAAACAGGGAGTTTTCCTGGAGGCGGTCAGAGCTGGCGCCGAAGAACTGGCGGCCAATCACGCTGAGCTTGCTGCTCGGCGACGGCTTGTCGACCACCACGCCGCTGATATCCATCAGCAGCGCGCCGCGGGTACTGTGTTCAGTGGTACTGCTGAGCTGCATCCAGATGCCGACGCCGACCAGCACCAGCAAGATGAAGAACAGGTTCAGCACCAGCTCACGGACGAAATTGAGTAATCGCCACGTCCATTTAAAGAATCCGGCAATGAAGCGCCATACAGTTCGCATGTATTCTCCCTGCAAAAACGAAAAAAGGTTTACCGAAACGGTAAAACGTGTGGCTATCCTAAATAGACCGTCGCCGCTTGTCAGCAGGAATCGCCTTCTGCGCTGTAACAAAATCCTTGCGCATGTTAATTTTATGAAAAATAACGTGAGAGGAGTGATTCAATGGATGCACTGGAACTGTTGGTGAATCGCCGCAGCGCTTCCCGCCTGACCGAACCGGCCCCAGCGGGGGAACAGCTACAAAATATTCTCCGTGCCGCGCTGCGTGCGCCGGATCACGGCACGCTGCAACCGTGGCAGTTTGTGATTGTGGAAGGCGAAGGCCGTGAACGTTTCAGCCAGCTGCTGGAGCAGGGGGCGAAGGCTGCAAACGGCGACGAGAAGGCCATCGAGAAGGCGCGTAATGCCCCGTTCCGTGCGCCGATGATTATCGTGGCGATCGCCAAATGTCAGGATCACCCGAAGGTGCCGAAATGGGAGCAGGAGATGTCGGCGGGCTGTGCGGTGATGGCGATGCAAATGGCGGCGGTCGCGCAGGGCTTTAACGGTATCTGGCGCAGCGGCGCGCTGACCGATAGCCCGGTAGTGCGCGCGGGCTTTAACTGCGGCGAGCAGGATAAGATTGTCGGCTTCCTCTATCTGGGCACTCCGCAACTGAAGGCTTCGACTACCATTACGCCACCGGATACGGCCCCATTCGTCCGTTATCTCTGAAAAATCACCACGATTGTCTGGATTTCAGGCAAATGCCCGCGAATTCAGACAGTCGTACTTATCACCGCTGTGTTCTGGCGTTAACATACCCCCTCTATACCATGCCAAAGCAATGACAGGAGTTGTCCATGAGCGAGCAGGCCATTCGTTTAACGCAGTACAGCCACGGAGCGGGTTGCGGTTGTAAAATTTCGCCCAAAGTGCTGGAGACCATCCTGCACAGCGAGCAAACGAAGTTTATCGACCCCAACCTGCTTGTTGGCAATGAAACTCGCGACGATGCTGCCGTTTACGACCTGGGTAACGGTACCTCGGTCATCAGCACCACCGATTTCTTTATGCCGATTGTCGACAATCCGTTCGACTTTGGCCGTATTGCGGCAACCAACGCCATCAGCGACATTTTCGCCATGGGCGGTAAGCCGATTATGGCGATTGCCATCCTCGGCTGGCCGATCGGCAAACTGGCTCCAGAGATTGCGCGCGAAGTGACCGAAGGCGGGCGCTTTGCCTGCAAACAGGCCGGTATCGCGCTGGCGGGCGGCCACTCTATCGACGCGCCGGAGCCGATTTTCGGCCTCGCGGTCACCGGAATTGTGCCTACCGAACGGGTGAAGAAGAACAGCACCGCGCAGGCGGGCTGCAAGCTGTTCCTGACCAAACCGCTCGGTATCGGCGTGCTGACCACCGCCGAGAAAAAATCGCTGCTCAAGCCTGAACATCAGGGGCTGGCGACGGAAGTGATGTGCCAGATGAACCTTGTGGGCTCGGCGTTTGCCAATATTGACGGCGTGAAGGCGATGACCGACGTCACCGGTTTTGGCCTGCTGGGTCACCTGAGCGAAATGTGCCAGGGCGCTGGCGTGCAGGCGCAGATTGATTTTGCCGCCGTACCGAAGCTGCCGGGCGTGGAAGAGTATATTGCCCAGGGCGCCGTTCCGGGCGGTACCGAGCGGAACTTTGCCAGCTACGGTCACCTGATGGGCGCGATGAGCGACGCCCAGCGCGCGCTACTGTGCGACCCGCAAACCTCCGGCGGCCTGCTGCTGGCGGTGACGCCGGACGCCGAAGCCGCCGTACAGGAGGCTGCCGCTGAGTTTGGTATCACGCTAACCGCTATCGGTGAACTGGTCACCGCGCGCGGCGGCCGTCCGATGGTCGAGCTGCGCTGACCCCATGCGGTTGTTTATTGCGGAAAAACCGAGTCTGGCCCGCGCCATTGCGGATGTACTGCCGAAGCCCCACCGCAAGGGCGACGGCTTTATCGAATGTGGCAACGGCCAGGTGGTGACCTGGTGTATTGGTCACCTGCTGGAGCAGGCGCAGCCGGACGTCTATGACAGCCGCTATGCGCGCTGGAATCTTCAGGATCTGCCGATCGTGCCGGAAAAGTGGCAGCTCCAGCCACGCCCATCGGTCACCAAACAGCTGAACGTCATCAAGCGTTTTCTTCATGAAGCCAGCGAAGTTATTCACGCCGGAGACCCCGATCGCGAAGGACAGCTGCTGGTGGATGAAGTGCTGGACTACCTGCAACTGTCGGCGGAAAAACGCCAGCAGGTGCAGCGCTGTTTGATAAACGACCTCAACCCGCAGGCGGTGGAGCGCGCGATTTCCCGTCTGCGTGCCAACAGCGAATTTATTCCGCTGTGCGTCTCGGCGCTGGCCCGCGCGCGTGCTGACTGGTTGTACGGGATCAATATGACCCGCGCCTATACGATTCTGGGGCGCAACGCCGGTTATCAGGGCGTGCTTTCCGTGGGGCGCGTGCAGACCCCGGTGTTGGGGCTGGTGGTGCGTCGCGACGAAGAGATTGAACACTTCGTCTCAAAGGACTTCTTTGAGGTGAAGGCCCACATCGTCACGCCGAAAGACGAACGGTTCACCGCCGTCTGGCAGCCGAGCGAAGCCTGTGAACCGCATCAGGATGAAGAAGGTCGCCTGCTGAACCGCGCGCTTGCGGAACACGTAGTGAAACGCATTACCGGGCAGCCCGCGCTGGTCACGGCCTATAACGACAAGCGCGACTCGGAACCCGCGCCGCTGCCGTTTTCGCTGTCGGCCTTACAGATTGAGGCGGCGAAGCGTTTTGGGCTTAGCGCGCAGAACGTACTGGATATCTGCCAGAAACTGTACGAAACCCACAAGGTGATTACCTATCCGCGCTCCGACAGCCGCTATCTGCCGGAAGAACATTTCGCGGGCCGTCACGCGGTGATCAACGCCATTGGCGTTCACGCCCCGGACCTGCTGCCGCAGCCGTTGGTCAACACTGACACCCGCAACCGCTGCTGGGACGACAAAAAGGTCGATGCCCACCACGCGATTATCCCAACCGCGCGCGCCAGCCACGTCAATCTCAACGACAACGAAGCGAAGGTGTATAACCTGATTGCGCGTCAGTATCTGATGCAGTTCTGCCCGGATGCGGTTTATCGCAAGTGCCAGATCGATCTGGATATCGCTAACGGTAAGTTTGTCGCCAAAGCGCGTTTCCTGGCGGAAGCGGGCTGGCGTACGCTGCTGGGGGCGAAAGAGCGTGATGAAGAAAACGACGGCACGCCGCTGCCGGTGGTGGCAAAAGCGGACGAACTGCTGTGCGAGAACGGCGAAGTCGTTGAGCGACAAACCCAGCCGCCGCGACACTTTACCGACGCCACGCTGCTGTCGGCAATGACCGGTATCGCCCGCTTTGTGCAGGATAAAGATCTGAAAAAAATCCTCCGCGCGACCGACGGTTTAGGCACCGAAGCAACGCGTGCGGGTATTATCGAACTGCTGTTTAAGCGCGGTTTCCTGACCAAAAAAGGACGCTATATTCACTCTACCGACGCCGGTAAAGCGCTGTTCCATTCGCTGCCCGAAATGGCGACGCGTCCGGATATGACCGCGCACTGGGAATCCACCCTGACGCAAATCAGCGAAAAGCAGTGCCGCTACCAGGACTTTATGCAGCCGCTGGTTGGGACGTTGTTCCAGTTGATTGACCAGGCGAAGAGCACGCCGGTACGGCAGTTCCGCGGGCTGGCCGCGCCAGGCGGCGCGAAGAAGCCGTTCAGTAAAGGCAAAGGAAAAACTAAGAAAGCAGCGGCAGGCCCTGCGCCAGACGCCTAGTCGGGGATGTCCATTTGTAGGCCGGATAAGGCATTTACGCCGCCATCCGGCAATGTGCTCAGGCTGCCTGATGGCGCTGCGCTTATCAGGCCTACGGTTCAAAACGATAGCCCGGCATCGCTTTCGCGTCCGGGCTATTTGTTTTAAATCACGCCCTGCGCCAGCATCGCGTCGGCCACTTTCACAAAGCCTGCAATGTTCGCGCCGCGAACGTAGTTGGTTTGCTTCGCTTCGCCGCCGTGCTCAACGCAGGCATGGTGAATATCCAGCATGATGTGGTGCAGACGCGCGTCCACTTTCTCGGCTTTCCAGCTCATACGCGCGGCGTTCTGCGCCATTTCCAGACCGGAAGTTGCTACGCCACCGGCGTTCGCCGCTTTGCCCGGCGCGAACAGGACGCCCGCTTCGAGGAACAGATCGGTTGCTTCGATGGTGGTCGGCATGTTGGCGCCTTCCGCCACGGCCTTCACGCCGTTGGCAATCAGCACGCGCGCCGCGTCGGCATCCAGCTCGTTCTGGGTGGCGCACGGCAGCGCGATATCCACCGCCACGCTCCACGGCTGCTGACCTTCCAGATACACCAGACCGAATTCGCGCGCGTAGTCGGCGACGCGACCGTCGCGGCTAGCTTTGATTTCGCACAGACGCGCCAGCTTCTCTTTGGTGAAACCAGACTCATCAACTACGGTACCGCTGGAGTCGGAGGCGGTGATCACGCGCGCGCCCAGCTCCATGGCTTTTTCAATCGCATACTGCGCCACGTTGCCGGAGCCTGACACCGCCACGCGCATACCTTCGAAGCCCAGACCGTGACGTTTGAGCATCGCTTCGGTGAAGTACACCAGGCCGTAGCCGGTGGCTTCCGGGCGAATCAGACTGCCGCCGAAGGAGAGCCCTTTACCGGTGAAGACGCAGGAGGTGTCGTTAGACAGTTTTTTCATCATCCCGGCCATAAACCCGACTTCACGGCCGCCCACGCCAATATCGCCCGCCGGAACGTCGGTGTCGGAGCCCAGATGACGGTAGAGTTCGGTCATCAGCGCCTGGCAGAAACGCATCACTTCGCCTTCGCTTTTGCCTTTCGGATCGAAGTCAGAACCGCCTTTACCGCCGCCCATTGGCAGGGTGGTCAGGGCGTTTTTGAAGGTCTGCTCAAAGCCGAGGAATTTCAGAATAGACAGGTTTACAGACGGGTGGAAACGCATCCCGCCTTTGAACGGCCCGATGGCCGAACTGAACTGTACGCGCCAGGCGCGGTTAACTTGTACCTGATTACGATCGTCCACCCACACCACGCGGAACTGAATCACTCGCTCAGGTTCAACTAATCTTTCCAGCAGGGAGAGCTGGCGATAGCGCGGGTTTTGTTCGAGGAACGGCCAGAGTGTTGTCATGACTTCGCGTACGGCCTGAGCAAACTCGGTTTGGTGTGGGTCGCGCTGTTGAACATGAGCCAGGAAGGTATCCAGGGAGCAAACCTTGTCCATAAGTATAAGTACCTCTTATGATTGTGGATGTATGTAGTTGTTATGGTTGTGTTTAATGACGTGCGTTATTTCGACTATATCACTACCCAGCTAACGGATGACAAGGATTTTCCGGAAGCGGAATAAAATTAATACTCAATGCCGGGTCATAACCAAAAGCGATGACGTAAAAAAGTTAAGTTGCACGCCCATTTGGTCGATAGTAATACACGGTGCTTTTTTAAGGAGACAGGTGATGAAATGCTTCTGGATTGCTGGCGCGTTTGCGCTGTTTTGTAACATCGCGCAGGCGCGTCCTCAGGTGGAAGTTAACGTTCCCCCCGAGGTTTTCAGCAACAACAACAGCAGCCAGCGCGTGCAGCCGTGCGCCCAGTGCTGTATTTATGAAAATCAGAACTACTCTGAAGGGGCAGTGGTGAAAGTCGAGGGGGTGTTGCTCCAGTGCCAGCGCGACGAGCGCGCCATCAGCACGAACCCGCTCGTTTGGCGTCGGGTAAAGCCATAAACGCCGCTAATAATGGCACGTCGGCGGGGGCCAGATCGTAGCCTTGCGCTTCCTGCGGCGTGCACCACACCAGGGCGCTATGCTCGCGTGCGATGAGCTCGCCATCAAAACGCGGCACGTACCAGGCGTGCAGATGAATGATACGTCCGGAGACTTCGCGGCGATGGCTCGCCACATAGCAGGCGGGCCAGGCGGTAATCGCCAGCTCTTCCTGCAGCTCGCGGATCAGCGCTTCCCGCTGGCTCTCTCCGGCCTCCACTTTGCCCCCGGCAAATTCCCACAGCCCGGCCTGATCGGCATGAGGTGGACGTTGGGCGAGAAGAATTTTGCCATTTTGTTCAATAATAGCGGCAACAACATCAATCGTTTTCAGCATAGCGGTCAAAGACGAGATAACAGAGTTGCCATAATATCCTTGCTTTGCCGTTAGCTAAAGTTTTGCAGGAGTCTCCGGGTGAAAAACCGCCAACCCTGGGTGCAGCCGCTCAGCCAATTACCGCTCAGTTTAAAACCGATTACCGCCATGCAGCGCAAGCACTATGGCGAGGTCCTCAATCCCACGCGCTGGTGGGGGCGCATGCCGCGCCTGTTCTGGCTGGTGGCGCTGTTTGTCGGCTATCTGGAACGCAAAAAAGCGCGTCTTGCGCCGACGCTGCGCGCGCTGCTGATGACCCGCGTATCCCAGCAGTGCGACTGCGCGTTCTGCATTGACGCCAACAGCTTGCGCCTGGCGCAGCGCTGCGGGGCGATGGATAAGGTGCTGGCGCTGGAGGCGTGGCGCACTTCGGCGCTGTTTACCCCGGCTGAACGCGCCGCGCTGGATTACGCCGAGGCGATGACCGCCACGCCGCCGCGAATCTCTGAGGCTCAAAAGCAAGAGTTACACTGTCACTTTAACGATGCGCAGATAACGGAAATGACGGCGCTGGTGGCGTTTCAGAATTTATCCGCGCGCTTCAACGCCGCGCTGGAGATCCCCTCGCAAGGGCTGTGTTCGATGAGAGAAAAAACCGATGCTTGATAAACACCTGCACCCACGCCTGAAGCCGTGGCTTAACCGCGCCGCGCAGGCTTTGGATAAGCCCGGCGTGTCGGCGGATGGCATTACGCTGGTCGGTTTTGCTATCGGCGTACTGGCGTTGCCGTTTCTGGCGCTGGGATGGTATGGCGCGGCGCTGGTTGCCATTATTGTTAATCGTCTGCTGGATGGTCTGGACGGCGCGATGGCCCGCCGTCGCGGGCTGACCGACGCGGGCGGTTTTCTCGATATCGCGCTGGATTTTCTGTTCTACGCGCTGGTGCCGTTCGGCTTTATGCTTGCCGACCCGGCGGCCAACGCGCTGGCTGGCGGCTGGCTGCTGTTCGCTTTTATGGGCACCGGTAGCAGTTTTCTGGCCTTTGCCGCGCTGGCAGCGAAGCATCAGATCGATAATCCGGGCTACGCCCATAAGTCGTTTTACTATCTTGGCGGCTTAACCGAGGGGACAGAGACTATCCTGCTGTTTGTGCTGGGCTGTCTCTTTCCGGCGTGGTTTGCGTGGATGGCGTGGATTTTCGGCGCGTTGTGCTGGCTCACAACCTTTAACCGGGTGTGGGGAGGATACATGACGCTGAAAAATCTTCAGCGTCATGAAAACGTGGATTAACGTGAACTTTCCGGGCCGCGATCGCCGGTGGCAACCGGGTTTTTCGGATTGCCGCTCCACTCATACCAGCCGCCGTCGTAGACGCTGACGTTTTTCCAGCCCATTGCGCGGGCATACATGAAGGTCTCCGAGGCGCGCCAGCCGGTACCGCAGTAGAAGGATACCTGCTGGTCTGGCGTGATATTCCAGGATTTCCACATCGCCGCGATATCATCTGCGCTGCGCATCGTGCCGTCCGGGTTATGGAAGTCTTCCATATGGGTGGAGTCGCTCCCCGCGTGGCCCCAGCGTGCGCCTGCAATGTCACCTTTTGGCTTGATATAGCTATAGCCGCTGGTGGTGCCGATAAACTCCGGCCACGAACGAATGCTCACCAGCGATGCGTCCTGACGATGCAGTAGACCGCGCGCCTGTTCCATATCCAGCATCAGCTGTGGTTGTGCCGGGATAGTCACGCCGAAATCCGGCTCAGGTTTCACGTCTTTTGCTAAGCCGCGCTCGACAGGCAGACCGGCATCCGACCAGGTTTTCCACCCGCCATCGAGCAGACGTACGTCTTTAACACCGGCATACAGCATAATCTGCGCCACGCGCGCTGCGGCGTAAACGTCGCGACCATAGAGGATCACGGTCGTATCATGACGAATGCCGTGTTTCGCCAGCATCGCTTTCAGCTGGGCGTCGGACACTTTATTCCACAGCGGCTCGCTTTCCACCTCGTTGGTGTCGATATAGCCTGCATTCGGAATATGGCTGACCAGATAGAGCTTCGGCGCGCCCCAGGCGGCTTCAATCACCTTATAGTCGCCCGCCGGTTTCGCCGGAACGTCTTTCCCCTGTTGCAGGTCGTGCAGCCACTGTGGATAAACCAACTGTTCGAAGTGCGGCAGCTTTTGCAGACGCTCGGGCTGTTGCAGCGCGTCGCTCAGGGTGGAGATATTGGTGTAGCCCGCTTCTTTCAGGCGCTTAGCCACCGCGTCGTTATCTTTGCTGTCGCCGTAGAGGGCAATGTCAGTCTCTTTTTTCAGCTGGTGCTGCTGCGCCCAGGCGATCAACTGTTCGTTGTTCATGGCGGAAAGCCAGCTGGCAGAGAGGTTTAGCGCCCCCGGCTCATGCCCCTGCGGGCCGTTCGCCTGCTGCGGCCAGCCGTTGTAGAACGCGCTCAGACGCGTATCGATGGCGGTGCCTTTTTGCTGGAGCAGATGGGTGAAGGTCAAGGTTTTTGCCGTTTCAGCGGCGAAGACAGAGGAGGCGAGGCCAAGAGCAAGGGCCAGCGCGGTCAGTTGAGAAACACGTTTCATCAAATCGTCCGACGAGGATAAAAGGAGCGTCATTTTGAACCTCCGGTGAAAGAAAAACCTTGCGTTAACGCAGTTTTTCCCGCGTCAACGCCAGTTTGCGAGCTGCAGACAGCGGCCGCCTGGCGGGACGTCATCCGGGTCGTGGGTGACCTGTACCACCGGAATATGCTGCTGCTGGAGTTCGCTAAACACCCACTGGCGAAAGCTGCCGCGTAGCTGTTGGTCAAGGCGGCTAAATGGTTCATCCAGCAGCAGCGCATCAGGCTGTGCCAGCAGGGCGCGCAGCAGGGCGACGCGGGCGCGCTGGCCGCCGGAAAGCGTAGCAGGGTCACGAGCGTAAAAGCCAGACAGTTCGGCATGTTCCAGCGCCTGCTCAACCCGCATTTGACGGGTATCCCGGGCAACGCCTGCCGGTAGCGCAAGACGTAAATTCTGCCCTACGCTCAGGTGATCAAACAGCAGCGCGTCCTGAAACAAAATGCCGATGCGTCGTTTTTCGGTTGGCAGCGTATCGGTACGTTTATCGTTAAGCCACAGTTCGCCGCGTGCGCGAAATGCGCCATCCAGTGCGCCCACCATCCAGGCAAATAACGTGGATTTTCCGCAGCCAGAAGGGCCCATTAGCGTCACAATTTCGCCGGGTGGAACGCGAAAGTTCACCGCACGCAGCAGCGGCTGACCGGCTAGCGTGAGCGTCAGATTCTGCACCAGCAACATTAGCGTAGTCCTCGTCGAAAATGGCTGATGCGCCGTGCCAGCAGCGCGGTCAGCAAGAAAAAGATTATCGGCAACAGCAGTTGCCACAGCGCCTGGGCGGCTAATGTATCGGTGGCACCGCCGCTGCTCAAGGCGACCGCTTCGGTCGTAAGCGTTGGTATTCGTCCGCCGCCCAGCCACTGGGTAGGCAGATACTGGGCGATACTGACGGAAAATCCCACCGCCAGCGCAGAGAGCAAAGGGCGGATAATCAGCGGGCATTTCAGCTGCCAGAATCGGCGTAGACGACCCCAGCCGAGCGTTTGCGCCAGCAGTATCTGGCGTGGGTCAATTTGCTGCCAGGCGGGCCGCAATACGAACAGCATCCACGGCACGACCCACAACAGATGCCCCCACAGCACGGCACTGAACTGGCCGTCAAACCAACCGTACAGCGCCAGCTGATACTGCCCGGCGGCCAGCGGCAGCGCGGGCAATACCAGGGGAAGAGAAAGCCAATGCTGATGTCGCGTCGGGCCCCATTCCAGCCAAACCAGGCAGACGGCGCCGCCGATGAACGCCGACAGCAGCGCCAGCCACAGGCTGTTGGCGAGGGTTTCGGGGGCAGGCAAGGTGCTGTTCGCTAACCCCAGCAAAAACACAACGCACAGCAGCCCGCATAGCGGCAGCACCAGCCCGACGATTCTACCGGGTAACAGGGGGAAATGTGGGTGGCGAATACCGTTCAGACGCGGCGTATGTCCCCGCCAGATACGCCACAACAGACTGGTCGCCGCGGCTAATACAGCGAGGATCGCCAGCAGCAGCAGACAGGCCAGCCCCCCTTTAGCCTGAACATCTGGGTCAGCGTCATTCAACCATCGCCAGGCCAGTACCGAGAGCGTAGGCGGGTTACCGGGGCCAATGATCGTCGCCACGTCCACCACCGACAGCGTCCAGGCGGTGGTGGCCAGCAGCGCGACGCGCAAGGACGGCATCAACGCCGGGAGGATCACGCAGGTCAGGCACTGACCGCGTCCGTAGCCAAGGCTTTGAAACACGATTACCTGCTGCGCCAGCCGCCTTTCACCGAGCAGCGCCCAGCACACCCACAGCAAAAAGCCGCACTCTTTCACCGCCAGCACCAGGCCGAGCCCGATGCCGTAACGATCCTGTACAGGCGTCAGCGTCGGCAGCAGGCGGTACAGCGTGCCACCTTCGGCAAACAGCAGCAGCGCGCAGGTAGCGAAAGCGACGTGCGGTAGCGCCAGCAGCCACGGCAGGCGTGAGGAAAGCCGTTGCCAGGCGGGGGAGGGCCAGAGGGAGGTGATAAGCAGCAGCGTCAACAGCAGCGCGCCGCCGACGGCGATAAGCGTTGAAATCAACGTTGCCGCCACGGCCTGCGGCAGCTGCGGGTCGGACAGCAGCTGTTGCCAGTGCGTCAGCGACAGTGCTGGCGTGAGGAGGATACCCGCAGCTGGCAGCAGGGGCAGATAGATGATCAGCATCATGCCCCAGCACAGCAGTATTAATGCGTACCGTAACGGCGCAGCCATTCCTGCTCCAGCGCGTTAACCCATGCCGCATGCGGTTCAGCCAGTACCGGCGGAGTATTTTCCGGCATCAGGGCTTGCAATGTTTTTTGCTGTTCAGCGTCAAGCTTTGCCGGATCCAGCACGCTGGGGTCGCCCCAGATCGCAGGGTCGGCTTTACGCAGCTGCGCCGCAGGCGACAGCAGGAAGTTTGCCACCACCTGCGCCCCGGCGCTGGCGGAGGCGTTGGCCGGGATGGTGACAAAGTGGACGTTGCCGATCATACCGTTGCTAAAGCCGAAGCTGTAGCTATCTTTCGGCAACTGGCCTTTCGCCACCTTTTGCTTTGCGTGCATCGGGTTAAAGGTCAGCGACAGGCGCAGAGTGCCGTTGGCCAGCATGGTGTCCATCCGCGCTGGCGACGGCGGGAAATCTTTGCCGTTACGCCACAGCAGCGGATGCAACTGGTCGAGGTAGGCCCACAGCGGGGCGGTGACGGCGACGAACGTTTTCTCCTCCGGCGGCTGTTTCAGCGCCTCGGGTTGGCCGGTGAGGTCAATCAACAATTGCTCCAGCAGCGCAGTACCGGTGAAATCCGGCGGGCGCGGATAGGTGATGGTACCGGGATGCGCTTTGGCAAACTCAAGCACCGCCTGCGCAGAGCGGGGTGGCTGCGGCGTTTGCTGTTGACGAGCGATAAAGGTCAACTGTGCGCTGCCCCAGGGGGACTCAGCGCCTTCGACCGGCACGGAAAAATCTTCGCGGACGGGTTTACTGACGTCGACATAGCGCCAGTTCGGCAACTGCTCTGCCCAGCCGGTATGCAGCAGGTTGGCTTCTTTCAACGTGCGGAAGTTCTCGCCGTTGACCCACAACAGATCGACTGAACCGTTGGTTTTACGCCCGGCGCGGGCTTCGGTCTGGATACGCTTCACCGTATCTGCCGCGTCGGCGATGTGTACAATGCGCAGATCAATCGCGTAATCGCGCTTGACTTCGCCGCTGACCCAGTCCAGGTAGTGGTTGACCGCCTCGTCGCCGCCCCAGGCGTTAAACCAGACGGTCTGGCCTTTGGCTTCCTGTTCAATCTGCGACCAGTCGGCAGCAGCGGCGGTGAGCGAACAGAGCGATAACAGCCCCAGCAGGCCGTTACGCAGCTGTCGACGGGTTTTGCCGTGATAGCGCATCAAGGTTTCCTCTTTTGGCGTTCGTGGTAGAACGTCTTAGCGACAAAAATAACGATAGTCAGTGCGAACAGAATAAATAGCCCGGTCACCAGCCAGAACGTGCCGCCGGTGAGTAGGCTGCCAACCCACGAGTAAACAATCGTCGCGGGAAGCTGCCCGAGACCGGTCGCCAACAAAAAGTGGCGAAAACGCAGAGAAGTCAAACCCGCGGCGTAGCTCACCGGATCGAACGGTACGAACGGCAGCAGGCGGCAGATAAGGATCGTGTGTTTACCGTAGCGATCGAAAAAACCGTCGACGCTCTTGAGCACCGTTTTCCCGGTCAGTTTTTCAACCACGCCGCGCCCCATCAGGCGGGCGATATAAAAACAGAGCGCCGCCCCGACCATCGCGCTGCTCCAGGAGAGCACGCCGCCCCAGAAGGCGCCAAACAGCGAGGCGTTGGCGAAGGTGATCAAAAATGCAGGCAACGGCGCGGCAATGGCCTGGAAAATCATCAGCAGAAACGACACCACCGCGGCCTGCGAGCCATAAGAGTGAATAAAGCGCTCGATGCCTTGTTGATCGAGTGCCAGAAATGCGCCCAGGCTATTGTGGACGAAAAGGTTAACGCTCGGTATCCACCACCAGGCCAGCAGCAGGGCGATAAAAGCCGCGACGAGCAGCGCGCGGGCGTACCAGATAGGTTTCATTCACCGTCCTCGACAGGAAGCGTGACGCGTTTATGGCGTGCATAGCCTTTTGCCGCCTGTACCAGCGCAAACAGCGCCAGCCCCGCAAGGCTCAGCTTAAGGATGAAGGCGAGGGTGATGCCGTCCGTCGCCAGTTCGCTCGCCATCAGGGTATAAATAAAGATCCCCGGTAGGGTGGTGAGCGCGGAGATCAGCGTATACGGCCAGAAGCGGATGGCGGTTAAGCCGTAGGCGTAGTTTTGAATATTGTATGGAAACAGCGGAATCAGGCGGGTGAGAATCAGAAAATCAATCCCGGATCGCCCGATCCCGCGCTCAATGGCCTGAAAGGTGTGCGTATGTCCGACGTATTTCAGCAGCAGCGCCCGCCCCAGCCAGCGCGCCAGCAAGAACGACAGCGCCGAGGCGACGGTGGCGGCAATCAGCGACAGGAGGGTGCCGAGCCACGGGCCAAACACGATGCCGCCTGCCAGCACCAGCACGCTCCCTGGCAGCAGACAGACCGTGGCGAGAATAAACAGCGCGATATAGAGCGCGTAGCCGAGCGTACCGCTGGCCTGCACGGTATCCTGCAGACGGCGTAAATGGGTTATCAGGTCAATGAGACCAAAGGTGTGAATCAAAAAGAAAAGCAGGCTGATAACAACAGCCATGAGCAGGAGCTTAGCGACTGTGCGGTACCGACTTCTTTTGCATGGGGTCCTCCTGCCGGGAAGAAAAGGTGCGCGCGACGTTATTATACATTCGCGAGTCCAGCAAGAGTTTAGCGCCTGTTTATTGATTTTGCTCAGAATTATTTGGGTAGCCCTGCGCGGACTACCCAGGATAACGCTTACTTAAAGGTTGCCCACACCGGCGCGTGATCCGACGGTTTTTCCATCGCGCGAATTTCGTAGTCGATGCCGGTTTCCACGCAGTGCGCCGCCAGCGGGGTGCTAGCCAGCAGCAGATCTATACGCAGACCGCGGTTGTCATCAAACCCTTTGGAACGATAGTCAAACCACGAGAAGCGGTCGTGGGTTTCCGGGTTGGCGTTACGGAAGGTATCCACCAGGCCCCAGCCCAGCAGGCGCTGCATCCACTCGCGTTCTTCCGGCAGGAACGAACACTTACCGGTGCGCAGCCAGCGCTTGCGGTTCTCTTCGCCGATACCGATGTCGAGGTCGGTCGGGCTGATGTTCATGTCACCCATAATCAGCACCGGGTTCTCTTTACTCAGGCGGGTTTCCAGGTAGTCCTGCAGATCCTGATAGAATTTGGTTTTGGCCGGGAATTTGGTTTCGTGATCGCGGCTGTCCCCCTGCGGGAAATAGCCGTTAATCACCGTGACGTTACCAAACGGCGACGGCACTTCGGCAATGATAATGCGGCGCTGGGCATCTTCATCATCGGTCGGGAAGCCGCGATAAACGGCAACCGGCTCGGCTTTTGTCAGCATTGCGACGCCGTAGTGGCCCTTCTGACCATGGTAGAAAATGTGGTAACCGAGTTTTGCGACCTCTTCAAGCGGAAACATGTCGTCGTGAACCTTTGTCTCCTGCAGGCCAATCACATCGGGCTGATGCTTTTCGACGATGGCTTCCAGTTGATGAGGACGGGCGCGCAGGCCGTTGATATTAAAAGAGACAAATTTCATAGTCGTCGCCACTTTGCAGAATGAATTGTGACGGGATAGTAGCAGAATTTAACGTTCCCCGCTGCCTTCCCCCAGCGGTATGACCGATTTCTTTTATTGCCGCTGCCGTCCTGACGAGCAAAATTTGCACCAGATTGAGGCAATCTGCGCCGTTATGAGGCGTAAATCTACGATAAATTTCGCAGTCGATCACAAATCCAGAATGATATTTTGCTGATGCATAATATTTCTTAATTTCCCTCTGCAACATCGCTGTATGTCATTAATATTCACTTTATATGCAAGTTTAGTGAATAATAACGACTTGTAAGTCATTGATATTTCGTCAACGCCCTGCGTTTATGCACTTTTTCTCCTCGCTGGCACGAACCGTGCAATCTACATTTACAGTGAAATGCACTCAATTAATTAACAAAAAATAAACCATTTATTTACCTGTCGAGGTCGCTATGTCTCAGTCAATCAGCCGTCAAGATTTTGATCAGTGGATGATGCCGGTTTACGCACCGGCACCGTTTATTCCGGTACGCGGTGAGGGCGCCTGGCTGTGGGATCAACAGGGTAAAGGCTATGTCGATTTTGCGGGGGGGATTGCCGTGAACGCACTCGGGCACGCCCACCCGGCGATGATCCGCGCGCTGACCGAACAGGCGGGGAAATTCTGGCATACCGGGAACGGTTACACCAATGAACCGGCGCTGCGGCTGGCGAAACAGCTGATTGACGCCACCTTCGCCGATCGCATCTTTTTCTGTAACTCGGGCGCGGAGGCTAACGAAGCGGCGCTGAAGACGGCGCGTAAATATGCCCATGATCGCTTTGGCAGCCACAAGAGCGGCATCGTGGCGTTTAAAAACGCATTTCATGGCCGCACGCTGTTTACCGTGAGCGCCGGGGGACAGCCCGCCTACTCACAGGATTTCGCGCCGCTGCCGCCGGATATTTGCCACGGCGTCTACAACGACATCGACTCCGCCCGAGTACTGATTGACGACGATACCTGCGCGGTGATTGTGGAGCCTATCCAGGGAGAAGGCGGCGTGATCCCGGCATCGCTTGAGTTTTTGCAAGAGCTGCGCGCGTTGTGCGATCGCCACCACGCGGCGCTGATTTTTGACGAGGTACAGACCGGCGTGGGGCGCACCGGTGAGCTCTATGCCTATATGCACTACGGCGTCACGCCGGACCTGCTCACCACGGCAAAAGCGCTGGGCGGCGGATTCCCGATCGGCGCGCTGCTGGCGAGCGAAGCCTTTGCCAGCGTAATGACGGTGGGCACCCACGGCACAACCTACGGCGGCAATCCGTTAGCCTGTGCGGTCGCCGGCGAGGTACTGTCGATTATCAACACCCCACAGGTGCTCAACGGCGTGAAGCAGCGCGAGCAGTGGTTTAAAGAACGGCTGCAGGCGATTAACGCGCAGTTTGGGCTGTTTAAAGAGATTCGCGGCGTCGGCCTGCTGATTGGCTGCGCGCTGCGCGATGAATATGCCGGTAAGGCCAAACAGATAAGCCTGTTGGCCGCCGACGAAGGGCTGATGGTGCTGATTGCCGGGGCCAACGTGGTGCGTTTTGCTCCGGCGCTTATCGTCAAAGAAGAGGATGTGACCCTCGGTCTCAACCGCTTCGCCGCCGCCTGTGAACGTTTTGTCGCGGGAGAGTCATCATGATGATTATCCGTCCGGTTGGGGCTGGCGATCTCCCCGGCCTCTTGACCCTGGCAGGGGAAACGGGCGGCGGGCTGACCTCGCTGCCCGCCGATGAACAGACGCTGGCGGCGCGTATCGCCCGCTCGCAGGCGACCTGGCAGGGAACGTTGCCGCGCGGTGACCAGGGGTACGTTTTCGTGCTGGAAGATACCCGCAGCGGCGCGGTGGTCGGTGTTTGCGCTATCGAAGTGGCGGTCGGGATCAACGACCCCTGGTACAACTATCGGGTAGGGACGCTGGTGCATGCCTCGAAGGAGTTAAACGTCTATAACGCGCTGCCAACGCTGTTTTTGACCAACGATCACACCGGCAGCAGCGAACTGTGTACGCTGTTCCTTGACCCCGCATGGCGCAAAGAGAGCAACGGTCATCTGCTGTCATCCTCGCGCTTCTTATTTATGGCTGCCTTCCGCGATCGCTTCAACAATAAGGTGGTGGCGGAAATGCGCGGTGTGATTGACGAACATGGCTACTCGCCGTTCTGGGAAAGCCTGGGAAAACGCTTCTTCTCAATGGAGTTTGCCCGCGCCGACTATCTGTGCGGTACCGGCCAGAAGGCGTTTATTGCTGAACTGATGCCAAAACATCCGATCTACACCGATTTTCTCAGTGAAGAAGCCCGCGCGGTGATCGGGCAGGTTCATCCGCAAACCGCGCCTGCGCGAGCCGTGCTGGAGAAAGAAGGCTTCCGCTATCGCGATTATGTCGACATTTTTGACGGCGGTCCGACGCTGGAGTGCGAAATTGACCGGGTGCGCGCGGTGCGCAAAAGTCGCCTGGTGACGGTGACAGAAGGAGAGCCCGGCGGTACAGAGCTGCCGCTTTGCGTGGTCGCGAATGAACAGTATCAGCACTATCGCGCCATGCTGGTGCACGCCGACCCGGCGGGCGAAACCCTGACGTTAAACGCTGAGCAACTGGATGCCCTGAACTGCCATCCGGGCGATGCGGTTCGCCTGGTCCGCCTGTGCCCTGAGGAGAAAAAAATATGAGCCTATGGATTAATGGGAAATGGCTGATCGGCGAGGGGCCGCGTCGTCAACGGACCAATCCGGTTAGCGGCGAAACGGTATGGCAAGGGCACGATGCCAGCGCCCTCCAGGTGGAGTCCGCCGTAGATGCGGCCCGGCAGGCCTTTCCGGCCTGGGCGAAGCGCGCGTTCAGCGAACGTCAGCAGATGGTTGAAACGTTTGCCAGTCTGCTGGAGGCAAATAAAGCGGCGCTGACGGAGACTATCGCCCGCGAGACGGCGAAACCGCGCTGGGAAGCGGCGACCGAAGTGGCGGCGATGATCAATAAAATCGCCATTTCCGTGAAGGCTTATCATAGCCGGACCGGCGAAAGCCATGCCGATATGGCCGATGGCGCGGCGACGCTGCGCCATCGGCCACACGGCGTGCTGGCGGTGTTCGGCCCCTATAATTTTCCCGGTCATCTGCCGAACGGCCATATCGTTCCCGCGCTGCTGGCTGGGAATACGCTGGTGTTTAAGCCCAGCGAACTGGCGCCGGACTGCGCCCTGGCCGTCGTGAAGCTCTGGGAACAGGCGGGGCTGCCGCCGGGGGTACTCAATCTAGTGCAGGGCGGGCGTGAGACCGGTGAAGCGCTGAGCGTCCAGCCGGGCCTCGACGGCATGTTGTTCACCGGCAGTTCCGCGACCGGTTTCCATCTGCATCGCCAGCTTGCCGGGCAGCCGCAAAAAATGCTGGCGCTGGAAATGGGCGGCAACAATCCGCTGATCGTTGATGAACCCACGGATATCGATGCCGCGGTGCACCTGACCATTCAATCGGCGTTTATTACCGCCGGGCAGCGCTGTACCTGTGCGCGCCGGCTGCTGGTCAAGCGCGGCGCGCTGGGTGATGCTTTCTTGCAGCGGCTGGTGGAGGTGAGCGGGCGCATAATTCCCGCGGCCTGGGATGCCGAGCCGCAGCCGTTTATTGGCGGGCTGATCTCGGCGCAGGCGGCAGAGCGCGTGCATCAGGCCTGGCAGATGCAGGTGGAACATGGCGGCGTGACGCTGCTGGCACCGCGTTTGTTACAGCCGGGTACCTCGCTGCTGACGCCGGGAATTGTTGAGCTGAGCGAAGCGCATGATATTGCCGATGAAGAGGTGTTCGGGCCGCTGCTGGGCGTCTGGCGCTATGATGATTTCGACCAGGCTATCGCGCTGGCCAATGCAACGCGCTATGGGCTGTCCTGCGGGCTGATTTCGCCGGAACGGGATAAATTTGAGCGCCTGCTGCTGGAAGCGCGGGCCGGTATCGTGAACTGGAATAAACCGCTAACCGGGGCGGCCAGCACCGCGCCGTTTGGTGGCGTCGGCGCCTCCGGCAACCATCGTCCGGGGGCCTGGTATGCCGCTGATTATTGCGCGTGGCCGATGGCCAGCCTTGAAGCACCGACGGCAACCTTGCCGGCGACGCTCAACCCGGGGCTGGATTTCCAGCGCGAGGTGCCATCATGAACGCCTGGGAGGTGAATTTTGACGGCCTGCCGGGGCTAACGCATCACTATGCCGGATTGTCGTTTGGCAATGAGGCCTCGACCCGCAACCAGTACCAAATTTCGAACCCGCAGCGGGCGGCGAAGCAGGGGGTGCTGAAAATGAAGGCGCTGGCGGATGCCGGTTTTCCGCAAGGCGTGATCCCACCGCAGGAGCGACCGAACGTGGCGCTTCTGCGCCAGCTTGGTTTTAGCGGCCGCGATGAGCAGGTGGTGGCGAAAGCTGCCGCACAGGCACCGGAACTGTTGAGCGCGGCCAGTTCGGCGTCGGCAATGTGGGTCGCGAACGCGGCGACGGTATGCCCCTCGGCGGATGCCTTAGATGGCAAGGTGCACCTGACGGTCGCCAACCTCAGTAGCCTGCTGCACCGCGCGAGCGAAGCGCCGACGACTCAGGCCGTGCTGCAGGCCATATTTGCACATCCGGCGCATTTTGCCGTACACGGTCCGCTGCCATCGGTGGCGGCGCTGGGCGACGAAGGGGCGGCGAACCATAACCGGCTGGGGCGTGACTATGGGCAGCCGGGGACGCAGCTGTTTATCTACGGTCGCGATTCGCTGAACGCGCGTCAGCCGCAGCGCTATCCGGCGCGCCAGACGCGTGCCGCCAGCGAGGCGGTGGCGCGCCTCAATCAGCTCAACCCTCATCAGGTGATTTTCGCTCAGCAAAACCCGCAGGTGATCGATCGGGGCGTGTTCCACAACGATGTGATCGCCGTCAGTAACCGACAGGTGCTGTTTTGTCATGAACAGGCGTTTGTCGATCAGCCGGGACTGCTGCGCCAGCTGGCGCAGAAAGTACCGGAGTTTATGCCGATTGAGGTTCCCTCCTCGAAGGTGACGGTTGCCGAAGCGGTGGAGACCTATTTGTTTAACAGCCAACTGCTCAGTAAACCCGACGGCAGCATGTTGCTGGTACTGCCGGGCGAAGCGCAGGAGCACCCGCGCGTCTGGCGTTACCTCAACGCGCTGCTGGCGCAGGATAATCCGATTGACGAACTGAAGGTGTTCGACCTGCGCGAAAGCATGGCCAACGGCGGTGGGCCTGCGTGTCTGCGCCTGCGGGTGGTGTTGACCGAGGATGAGCGCAGGGCGGTGAACCCGGCGGTGATGATGAACGATACGCTATTTGCCACACTCAATGACTGGGTCGACTGCTATTACCGCGATCGGCTGACGCAGGCCGATCTCGCCGACCCGCAGCTGCTGGTGGAAGGGCGCGAAGCGCTGGACAGGTTGACCCAGATTTTACAGTTAGGATCGATCTACCCTTTTCAGCGCTAAGGAGGCGGCATGAAACAATTTCTGGCGTTGACGCTAGCGGGGAGGTTACCGCCGCAGCCTGAGGGTGAGACGGCAAGTTTTCACTGGGAGTGGCGTGAGGCGGGCGTATTGCAACTGACGCCGCATCGCCCCTGTTCGCGGGCAATGGTGCTGTCAGCGGGGATTCACGGCAACGAAACCGCGCCGGTTGAAATTCTCGATAACCTACTGGCCGCACTGATAAGCGGCAAGCAGACGCTACGCTGGCATTTGCTGGTGGTGTTGGGTAACCCGCCAGCGCTGCGCGATAACAAACGCTATCTGCACAGCGATCTCAACCGGATGTTTGGCGCCCGTTGGCGGCATTTCCCGGTGAGTGATGAAACCGTGCGTGCCGCCAGCCTCGAGCAGACCGTGGCGGCGTTTTATCAGCGCTGCCCGGCTGAGACGCGCTGGCATCTCGATATGCATACCGCCATTCGCGGTTCTCATCACCCGCGTTTTGGCGTATTACCGATGCGAGAGACCCCGTGGGATGCGGAGTTTTTACGCTGGCTGGGCTCGGCGGGACTGCAGGCGCTGGTGTTTCATCAGGCGCCGGGGGGAACGTTTACCCATTTTACCTGCGAGACGTTTGACGCGCTGTCCTGCACGCTGGAGCTGGGTAAGGCTCGCCCTTTCGGACAAAACGATCTTAGCCAGTTCGCGCTGGTTGAGCGACAGCTGGCGAATTTGCTGGCGGGGGAATCTGGCGGTGGGGCAGCATCGACGCCCCTTTACTACCGGGTGGTGCAGCAGATTACCCGCCGCAGCGCGGACTTTCGGCTGCATATGTCAGCGCAGACGCTGAACTTCACGCCTTTCGCAAAGGGGACTCTGTTGGCGGAAGACGGTGATACGCGCTACGTGGTGGAATCGGCCTGTGAGTATGTCTTGTTCCCCAACCCGGACGTGGCGTTGGGGTTGCGTGCTGGCCTGATGTTAGAACGTTGCCCGCCTGCGATATAGCGAACAAAGCCGCACAACTCAGCGTTGCGGCTTTTTATTTTTGCGTCTGAAGGTATTACGGATTATTCCTGGAATATCGCTTTATTAATAATCGACCCTGCTTTATAATTTTGAAAAATTCCCTTGTTAATCATTGTATTGAATATTTTCATTGCAACTCTCCACACTTTATCCTTAATTTCATCATAATTGGCGAAAAATTGTTTTTTACACTTTCATTGTTTTACTCACGCTCTGATTAATTGACGATAAACCCCGTAAAGTTAATCTCGTCAACACGGCAATGCGCCGTCAGAATAACTGAAAGTAAGGACTTGATGATGAAAAAATTAACTGCACTGTTTGTTGCTTCTACTCTGGCTCTGGGCGCGGCTAATCTGGCTCATGCGGCAGACACAACCTCTACGACCACCACTACCGCCGACGCCACGCAGCCAGCCGGTAAAATGATGCATCATCACAAAGGTAAGATGGGCCCGCGTCACGATATGATGTTCCAGGGGCTGAACCTGACCGATGCGCAGAAACAGCAGATTCGCGACATTATGAAAGACAACCGCGAACATATGAAACGTCCGCCGCAGGAAGAGATGCGCGCCATGCATGACCTGATTGCCAGCGACAGCTTCGATAAAGCGAAAGCGGAAGCGCAGATTACGAAGATGGAGGAGCAGCATAAAGCCATGATGCTGTCTCGTCTGGAAACCCAGAACAAGATTTACAACATCTTAACCCCGGAACAGAAAAAGCAGTTTAATGCTAATTTTGAGAAGCGTCTGACAGAACACAAAGCGCCAGAAGGTAAAATGCCTGCTGCGCCTGCCGAATAATCCACTCGGCACACTGTCTTAAGACCGCCGAAGTTGCTCATAAATGCCAAAAGGCCATGGGCAGCTCCGGCGGTTTTCTTCTTTATTTCTTCCAGAAATCATCAAACACGGTAATCGGCGGACGGCGCTTATGCTCGGTCTTCAGATACCAGCCTTCGATGGTCTTCGCCAGCTCTGGCGCCAGCGCTTTGCCTTCCAGATAATCGTCAATATTGTCGTAGGTAACGCCCAGCGCCACTTCGTCTGGCAGAGAAGGGCGGTCATCTTCAAGATCGGCGGTGGGGGCTTTCTTATAAAGATGCTCCGGGCAGCCGAGGGCGGCCAGCAGCTGTTTGCCCTGGCGTTTATTGAGACGGAAGATCGGGTTAATGTCGGTGCCGCCGTCGCCGTACTTCGTAAAGAAGCCGGTGATGGCTTCCGCGGCGTGATCGGTGCCAACCACCACGCCGTGGGTCATGCCAGCAATGCTGTACTGGGCTTTCATACGTTCGCGGGCTTTTTCGTTGCCGCGAACAAAGTCGCTCAGCTCGATACCCGCTTCACGCAGCGCCTGCTCGCTGGCCAATACGGCACCTTTAATATTTACGGTCAGCACGCGATCCGGCTGGATGAAAGCAATCGCGTCCTGGCAGTCCTGTTCGTCGGCCTGAACGCCGTAGGGCAAGCGTACAGCGATAAACTGCAGCGCGCTATCGCCGCTTTCCGCCCGCAGCTCATTGATGGCCTGCTGGCACAGTTTACCGGTCAGGGTAGAGTCCTGGCCGCCGCTGATGCCCAGCACCAGTGATTTGATAAACGGATAGGTCTTCAGGTATGACTTAAGAAAATCCACGCTGCGACGGATCTCTTCTTGTACCTCAATCTGCGGTTTTGCGCCGAGCGCCTGAATAATTTCTTGTTGTAATGCCATTTACCCCTCCGGAATGTAGTGTGCCAGCCTTGCCGTTAGCCCATCAGAACAAAGTGTTAAAGCTACCTCTTTGACGGTAAAACGACAAGGATCACAGTTTTGACTGCGGTAAATTAATCCGATTTTTCGGTCCTGATGAGATTGATTTCGGCGTATTGGTTGATAAATAGCAATATTTATCCCACGCTTATTACACATTGAACGAAAGGAGAGGGAACATGAATAAAAAAGTCGTAGGGCTTCTGGGCGCCGCCACCGTGCTGGCAATGCTGGCGGGTTGTACTGCATACGATCGTACTAAAGATCAGTTTACTCAGCCGGTGGTCAAAGATGTTAAAAAAGGGATGAGCCGTTCACAGGTAATGCAAATTGCCGGCAAACCGTCTTCTGAAGTCACCATGATTCACGCTCGCGGCACCTGCCAGACCTATATCCTGGGTCAACGAGATGGTAAAGCGGAAACCTACTTTGTGGCCCTTGATGAAACTGGCCACGTCATCAACTCTGGCTACCAGACATGCGCCGAGTACGACACGGACCCGGCTGCCGCTAAGTCATAATCGTGTATTTATAGGACGCCTACGAAAGCCCGACCTCAGTGTCGGGCTTTTTTATCAGATCTGATGCTTATTTCTTGTCGCGAATTATTTTGAGCAAAATGTGAAGACAGTCAAAACCGAAGGTCAATGAGAGACAATTTTTGCCTGTTAAGAATTATCGGTAGGCAAATTGTTGCCGTATACTCAATGCATAAACAGAAGATAACTCATCTGTTACATACGAGGGTAGTGGGCACATGGAACATTGCCCGGTGATGACAGATTTCACAAGTTGAGGAAGCGTGAATGGAAAAGAAACATATCTATCTTTTTTGCTCTGCAGGGATGTCCACGTCACTGTTGGTATCTAAAATGCGAGCGCAGGCTGAGAAGTACGAAGTTCCGGTAGTGATCGAAGCATTCTCCGAAACGTTTGCGGCAGAAAAAGGGCCGGAAGCGGATGTGATTTTACTCGGTCCACAAATTGCTTATATGTTGAACGATATTAAAAAGATTTTACCGAACAAACCGGTCGAGGTAATTGATTCAACGCTGTATGGCAAGGTCGATGGTTTAGGTGTGCTTAAGGCAGCTGTTGCTGCAATTAAAAAAGCAGCTGCGCAGTAATTTTATTATTTTTCCCGTCAAAGAGTTATTTCATATTTAATCGCCGCAATTTTGTTGCGGCCCTTTAAGGGTATTTTCTATGAGTAAAGTGATCGATTCGCTTGAAAAGGTACTCCTTCCTTTTGCTGTTAAAATAGGAAAGCAGCCACACGTTAACGCAATTAAAAACGGTTTTATTAAATTAATGCCGCTGACCCTTGCGGGGGCCATGTTTGTATTAATTAACAACGTTTTTCTGAGCTTTGGCGAAGGTTCATTCTTCTATTCAATGGGCATTCGTCTGGATGCATCAACCATTGAAACTTTAAACGGCTTTAAAGCCATCGGCGGTAACGTTTATAACGGTACCTTAGGCATTATGTCGCTGATGGCGCCTTTCTTTATCGGTTCAGCGTTAGCGGAAGAGCGCAAAGTTGACCCGATGGCCGCAGGCCTGATTGCGATTGCCGCGTTTATGACCGTTACGCCTTACAGCGTAGGTGAAGCCTATGCCGTTGGCGCAAACTGGCTGGGCGGGGCGAACATCATCTCCGGTATCGTTATTGGTCTGGTGGTAGCCGAGATGTTCACCTTTGTGGTGCGCCGTAACTGGGTTATCCGTCTGCCGGATAGCGTACCGGGCTCGGTTTCCCGCTCCTTCTCGGCGGTTATTCCTGGCTTTATCATTCTGTCCATCATGGGGATCGTTTCCTGGGCGTTGACCCACTGGGGAACCAACTTCCACCAGATCATTATGGACACCATCTCTACGCCGCTGGCCTCGATGGGTCACGTTGTGGGCTGGGCTTACGTTATCTTTACTTCGCTGCTGTGGTTCTTTGGTGTACACGGCTCCCTGGCGCTCTCCGCGCTGGACAGCGGCATCATGACCCCATGGGCGCTGGAAAACATCTCTCTGTACCAGCAGTACGGTTCGGTTGAAGCTGCGGTTGCCGCAGGCCACCAGTTCCATATGTGGGCGAAGCCGATGCTCGACTCCTACATCTTCCTGGGCGGTACCGGTGCGACTCTGGGTCTGATTATCGCTATCTTCATCGCCTCTCGTCGTGAAGATCACCGTCAGGTGGCGAAGCTGGCTCTGCCATCAGGCCTGTTCCAGATTAACGAACCGATTCTGTTTGGTCTGCCAATCATCATGAACCCGGTTATGTTTATCCCGTTCATCCTGATTCAGCCGCTGCTGGCCGCCATCACCATGACGGCGTACACCTTAGGGATTATCCCGCCGATCACCAACGTGGCGCCGTGGACAATGCCGACCGGTCTGGGTGCATTCTTTAACACCAACGGCAGCGTAACCGCACTGATTCTGGCACTGTTCAACCTGGGTATCTCAACGCTGGTCTACCTGCCGTTCGTGATTATCTCGAACAAAGCGCAGGCCACTATTGAAGAAGAAGAAAGCGAAGAAGACATCGCTGAATCGCTGAAGTTCTAATGCCAACGCGGTATGGAGCCGGTCTCCATACCGCCCTCAACAAAAAAGGAATAAATATGTTTGATCTGGATAATGTCGTTGCTGAGGACGTGCAGGAAAACGATCTCGAAGAAGTGGTGATGGGCCTGATTATCAACTCCGGACAGGCGCGTAGCCTGGCCTATGCTGCACTGAAGCAGGCGAAACAGGGGGATTTTACCGGCGCGAAAGCGACTATGGAACAGTCCCGCGTTGCCCTGAGCGAAGCGCACCGTGTACAGACCCAGCTGATTGAAAGCGACGAAGGCGAAGGCCGTATGAAGGTGAGCCTCGTGCTGGTTCATGCGCAGGATCATCTTATGACGTCAATGTTAGCGCGCGAGCTGGTTGCTGAATTGATCGAACTTCACGAGAAGGTACAATAGGCTTTTCCCTATGAGGCAACCTAAGATGATCACCATGGAAATCAACACCGCCCGAGAACAACAGCTCTTTAACGGTAAGAATTTTCATGTCTTCATCTACAACAAAACGGAAAGCATCAGCGGGCTGCACCAGCATGACTACTACGAATTCACTATCGTACTGACCGGGCGCTACTATCAGGAGATAAACGGCAAACGGGTTATGCTGGAGCGGGGAGACTTTGTGTTCATCCCGATGGGTTCACATCACCAGAGCTTCTATGAGTTTGGTGCGACGCGAATCCTCAACGTCGGGATCAGCAAAGATTTCTTCGATACCCACTATCAGTCGCTGGTTCCCTTTGCGCTGGTTGCTTCGCAAGTCTATTCGATTAAAAGCACGTTTCTTAGCTATATCGAGTCCGTTATTTCGTCGCTTCACTTTCGCGAAACGGAATTTGACGAATTTATTGAACTGGTTTCCTTCTACGTGATTAACCGTTTACGCCATCACCGTGAAGAACAGGCGCAGGATGTGACGCCGCAGTGGTTAAAATCCACTGTCGAAGCCATGCACGATAAATTAAAGTTTGGTGAAGGCGCGTTGGAGAATATGGTCGAGTTATCCGGGAAAACCCAGGAATATTTAACCCGAGCCACCCAACGCTATTATGGTAAAACGCCGATGCAGATTATTAATGATATCCGCATCAACTTTGCCAAGAAACAGCTGGAAATAACGAATTACTCGGTGACCGATATCGCGTATGAGTCAGGTTATAGTAGCCCAAGTTTGTTTATTAAAACTTTTAAGAAGCTGACCTCATTCACACCGAGCAATTATCGCAAACAGCTGACGATTATCAAATAACGCGCTGTGGAATAACGCCGCAGCT
Source organism: Kluyvera georgiana ATCC 51603 (assembly GCF_001654985.1). Lineage (GTDB taxonomy): Bacteria > Pseudomonadota > Gammaproteobacteria > Enterobacterales > Enterobacteriaceae > Kluyvera > Kluyvera georgiana. The sequence goes on along the minus strand of NZ_LXEU01000052.1, from coordinate 4,648 downwards.
TTGAATTAAAGACTTTAACTATCCACGTATAATGTGGAGGGTAACCCACGTTTACTTGTGGATCACGAGGGAGAAAAAGATGAGCCAGAAATTAAAAGTCGTCACAATTGGTGGTGGTAGCAGCTATACGCCGGAATTACTGGAAGGTTTTCTCAAACGTTATCACGAACTGCCGGTCAGCGAACTGTGGCTGGTTGACGTTGAAGATGGCCAGGAAAAGCTGGATATCATCCACGCCCTTTGCCAGCGCATGGTGGAAAAAGCCGGCGTACCGATGAAGGTCTATAAGACGCTGAATCGCCGCGAAGCGCTCGAGGGTGCCGACTTTGTGACCACGCAGCTGCGCGTTGGCCAGCTCAAAGCCCGTGAGAAAGATGAACGTATCCCGCTGAGCCATGGTTACCTGGGGCAGGAAACCAACGGCGCGGGCGGCCTGTTTAAAGGTCTGCGTACCATTCCGGTCATTTTTGACATCATTAAAGATGTCGAAGAAATTTGCCCGAACGCGTGGGTTATCAACTTTACCAACCCGGCGGGGATGGTGACCGAAGCGGTTTATCGCCACACCAATTTCAAACGTTTTATCGGCGTATGCAACATTCCAATCGGCATGAAGATGTTCTTCACCGACGTTCTGCGCCTGAGCGAGAAAGACGATCTTTCCATCGATCTGTTCGGCCTGAACCACATGGTTTTCGTGCGCGATGTGCTGGTCAACGGCGAGTCTCGTTTTGCTGAACTGCTGGACGGCGTGGCTTCCGGTACGCTGTCGGCGAACACCGTGAAAAATATTTTTGATATGCCGTTTAGCGAAGGTTTGCTGCGTTCTCTGAACCTGCTGCCGTGCTCTTATCTGCTGTACTACTTCAAGCAGAAAGAGATGCTGGCTATCGAAATGGGCGAGTACTACAAAGGCGGCGCGCGCGCGCAGGTGGTGCAGAAGGTCGAGAAACAGCTGTTTGAGCTGTACAAAAATCCGGATCTGAACGTCAAGCCGAAAGAGCTGGAACAGCGTGGCGGAGCCTATTACTCCGATGCGGCATGCGAGGTGATTAACGCTATCTACAACGATAAGCAGACTGAACACTACGTGAATATTCCGCACCACGGCCATATCGACAACATTCCGGCGGATTGGTCGATTGAAGTCACTTCCATCCTGGGCCGTGACGGTGCGAAACCGCATCCGCGCGTCACGCATTTTGACGAGAAAGTGCTGGGTCTGATCCATACCATCAAAGGCTTTGAAATCGCGGCCAGTCAGGCAGCGATCAGCGGTGAATTTAACGATGTGCTGTTGGCACTGAACTTAAGCCCGCTGATCCACTCTGATAAAGATGCAGAGATTCTGGCGCGCGAACTGATTCTGGCCCATGAAAAATGGTTGCCGAACTTCGCTGCCACCGTGGAGAAACTGAAACAGTGACAGGAGGCATGATGGAACGTTTGTTAATCGTGAACGCCGATGATTTTGGCCTGAGTAAAGGGCAGAACTACGGCATCCTCGACGCCTGTAAGAACGGACTGGTCACGTCCACCACCGCGCTGGTTAACGGCGCGGCTATTGACCACGCGGCTCAACTGAGCCGCCGTACGCCAGAGCTGGCGGTAGGTATGCACTTTGTGCTGACGCTGGGTGAACCGCTGACGCCGATGCCGGGACTGGCCCGTGATGGCAAGCTCGGTAAGTGGATCTGGCAGGTGGCCGAGGAAGATGCGCTACCGCTGGAAGAGATTGAACGCGAGCTGGCGTGTCAGTATCAGCGGTTTGTCGACCTGTTCGACGCTGAGCCGACACATTTTGACAGCCATCACCATGTGCACATGATCCCGCAGATCTTCCCGCTGGTGGCCGAGTTTGCAAAATCCAAAGGCATTGCGCTGCGGATTGATCGCACCGTCCCGTATCCGTTTGCCATCCCGGAAGGGCTGCGCAGCAGCGAAGGGTTTAGCAGTGAGTTCTACGGTGAAGCTATCTCTGAAGCCCTGTTCCTGCAGGCGCTTGACGCCTCGACCGCGCGCGGTGAAGCCTCGCTGGAAATGATGTGCCATCCGGCATTTGTCGACAACACCATTATGGGCAGCGCCTATTGCTACCCAAGACTGGCGGAGCTGGACGTCCTGACCTCTGCTTCGCTGAAATATACCATTGCGGAGCGGGGCTATCGCCTCGGCACTTACCGCGACGTGTAATCTGTTGTGTTACCCCTCAACCCTTTGCCCGGCAGCGACCCTGCCGGGCTTTTTTGTGTATGACGATCGCTGGCGAATGCTGCTATTATAGGGGTTTACCGCTTTGTCTTACTGATTGTGAATTTAACTGCTTATGAAACCGCTTCGCCAACAAAATCGGCAGATTATCAGCTACGTACCGCGCACCGAACCCGCTCCCCCCGATCACGCCGTGAAGGTTGAAGGCTTTCGCGATGTGTGGCTGCTGCGTGGAAAGTACGTCGCGTTTGTGTTGATGGGCAGCGCGTTTTGTCGCTCGCAGGCGTTCAGTATTCCGGAGTCTGCCCAGCGTTGGGCTGTACAGATGCGCCAGGAAGGGGAGATCGACGCTTAATCGCGTTGGCTGGATATAAAAAAACCGCTGAGTCGTCAGCGGTTTTTTTTACTTTAACGGCCTGCTTTAGCGATGCGCCAGTTCGGCATCTTCTTCGCTGTTCAGCACCGTTTTGTCGGTCTGGCGCAGCCACTGGCTGGTCAGGGTGCCGGCAGTCATGGAACCGCTGACGTTCAGCGCGGTACGGCCCATGTCGATCAGCGGTTCCACGGAAATCAGCAGCGCAACCAGCGTGACCGGCAGCCCCATCGCGGGCAGCACGATCAGCGCAGCGAAGGTTGCACCGCCGCCCACGCCCGCAACGCCTGCTGAGCTGACGGTAACCATACCCACCAGCGTAGCAATCCACAGCGGATCCAGCGGGTTAATGCCAACGGTCGGGGCAACCATCACTGCCAGCATGGCCGGGTAGAGACCCGCACAGCCGTTCTGACCAATGGTCGCACCAAAGGAGGCAGAGAAGCTGGCAATGGATTCCGGTACGCCCAGGCGACGGGTTTGCGCTTCGACGTTCAGCGGAATAGACGCGGCGCTGGAGCGGCTGGTGAAAGCGAAGGTCAGTACTGGCCACACTTTGCGGAAATACTTCAGCGGGCTCACGCCGTTGACGCCCAGCAGAATGCCGTGCACCACAAACATGATCAGCAGGCCAAGGTAGGATGCCACGACGAAGCTGCCCAGCTTGATGATGTCTTGCAGGTTAGAACCGGCAACTACTTTAGTCATCAGCGCCAGTACGCCGTACGGCGTCAGCTGCATCACCAGACGTACCAGCTTCATTACCCAGCCTTGCAGGGTGTCGATAGCGGTCAGCACGCGCTGGCCTTTCGGTTCATCATCTTTCAGCAGTTTCAGCGCAGCCACACCCAGGAACGCGGCGAAGATAACAACGCTGATGATAGAGGTTGGGTTAGCGCCCGTGAGGTCTGCAAACGGGTTTTTCGGCACGAATGACAGCAGCAGCTGCGGTACGCTCAGGTCAGCAACTTTGCCCACATAGTTGCTTTGAATGGCGTTCAGACGTGCGGTTTCGGCGGTGCCCTGAACCAGACCTTCAGCGGTCAGGCCGAACAGGTTAGTCACCAGCACGCCAACCAGCGCGGCGATAAGCGTGGTAAACAGCAGGGTGCCGATGGTCAGCACGCTGATTTTACCCAGCTGAGAGGCATTATGCAGACGGGCTACCGCGCTCAGAATGGAGGCGAAGACCAGCGGCATGACGATCATTTGCAGCAGTTGCACATAGCCGTTACCGACCACGTTAAACCACTGGATAGAGTCCTTCAGCACCTGGCTATCGGAACCGTAGATCAGCTGCAGCGCCAGGCCAAAGACCACACCGATAACCAGGCCGACCAGCACTTTTTTGGCCAGGCTCCACTGCTTGTGACGCGTTTGCGCCAGCGCCAGCAGTAATACGGCGAACACAATTACGTTCGCGACTAGTGGAAAGTTCATCCCCGTTCTCCTGAAGTTTTTTTCACGCCGTTCGCGGCGATTTTGTGTTGCCGCGGCGGGTGTCTTTTTAGGACAAACCCGTAAAGATTTGTCTGGATGTGAGAAGGTTAACAGAACTGAAATGGTACGCTTATATCCAAATGGAATGGATTATGCCAAAAATGCGATCTTCGCCGAATTATTGCTCAGCCCGGCGATGAATGAAGCGATTAAAGTCGGTTTGTAGCGAATTTATCATCGACGATGACCAGCGTATGGCGCTGTTTTCCGGCAGCGACTGCGGCATGAACACGGCGTAGGCAAACAGCGCCATACACAAAACGCGTTCCAGCTGGTTACCTTTACGCGGTGCGAGAATCGGCAGACGAAAACGCCAGCGGCAGGGCCACAGCAGCGGGACGCCCGCTGGCGTGAGCATGTCGGCGAGAATGTGGCTCAGATAGCCCAGCACCATCCCCTGTAGGGCATCGGCGGGGACGATCCAGCTGTCCGGCACTTTCAGATAGAAAAGGGTCAGAGCGGCAAAGACGGCGAGCAGGCTGTGGGTAAAACCGCGATGGCCAAACATTCGCGCAATGGGTTTAGAAAGCCAGCTTAGCCGTTGCCCCAGGAAAGAACGCGGGT
>NZ_LXEU01000051.1 GCF_001654985.1 Kluyvera georgiana ATCC 51603 | reverse complement strand
GGTCAATGTCAGGAAGCAAACAGGTCAATATCGCCGACGGCACGATGTGCCACCAGTCTCCTTGCGCCAGGACCGGCGTCAGTTCGGCATTTTTCGCAAATACCGCGCAGGCGATTGAAAAAAGGAGATGACCTTCCGCCGTCATGATAAAACCCATTAATCTGTGAATTCATACAGTATAGGGTTTTTATACAGTAGGCGGAAGAGGTTACAGTGTAACTCTTTGTCAAAAAATTAACGTGCCAGCCAGCCGCCGTCTACGGCCACCGTATAGCCATTAATGTAGTCAGATGCCGAGGAAGCGAGGAACACGACCGGGCCTTTGAGGTCGTCTGGCGTCCCCCAGCGTCCGGCCGGAATACGATCGAGGATTTCCTTGCTGCGTTCAGCGTCGTCACGCAGCTGCTGGGTGTTGTTGGTCGCCATATAGCCCGGCGCGATGGCGTTCACGTTGATACCGTGTTGTGCCCATTCGTTGGCCAGCAGGCGGGTGATGCCTAATACCCCGCTTTTTGAGGCGGTGTAGGATGGCACACGAATGCCGCCCTGGAAAGAGAGCATCGACGCAATATTGATAATTTTCCCGCCGTTACCCTGTTGCAGGAACTGTTTCGCCACCGCCTGTGAGAGAAAGAACACCGACTTCAGGTTCAGGTTCATCACATCGTCCCAGTTCTTTTCGCTGAAGGTCAGCGCATCTTCACGTCGAATGGTCCCGGCGTTGTTGACCAGAATGTCGATACGGCCCGCGGCAGCCACGGCGGCGGGAACAATATCAGCAATGGCGTCAGGCTGGCTCAGATCGGCCTGAATAGCAAACATCCGACGGCCCAGCGCCGCCACTTTTTCTGCGGTTTCTTGCGGAATGCTGCGGCTGACGCTGACGATATCACATCCGGCTTCCGCCAGCCCCAGCGCCATACCCTGACCGAGACCTTTATCGCAGCCGGTGACGAGTGCGATTTTACCTTGCAGATTGAAAGCATGAAGAATCATTTCGACCCCTGTATACGGTTTTTATCATTATGAGATGACCTACAGGGTTAAAGCATAGGAGGGCGTAGTCGAAAATTCAAATAAAAATAAAACGGTGTTTCATTTTTATGATTGGGTTGGCATTTGCGGGCACAATCTGTGCCCGCATCATGATTAGCCGCACAAATTTTCGCGGGTGAGGAATTCCAGAGACGGCAGCTTCACGTCGGCCAGGGCGAAGCGCGGGTCGAGCTGGCTTTCCGGAGCCGGGACAACAATTGAGCGCATTCGCGCGGCTTTGCTGGCAATCATGCCATTCACCGAGTCTTCCAGCGCCACGCAGCACAGCGGATCGACATCCAGCGCGGCCGCGCAGTTCAGATAGACCTGCGGATGCGGTTTGCTATAGGCCAGAGTGTCGGCAGAGGCCAGCGCGTCGAACTGCTCACGCAGATCAAACATAGACAGCACTTTCTCCAGCATATAGAGCGGAGAGGCGGAAGCGAGGCCGACTTTTAACCCTTGCGCTTTGCACAGGGCCACGGCTTCACGCACGCCCGGCAGCAACGGGCGCGTTTGCTCAACCAGCGAAATGACGCGGGCAATCATCCGTTCCACCACGGCGGCGCGGTCCGGGCCGCTCCACGGCTGTTGACCAAACCACAGATCGACCACCAGATCGATACGTAAACCGCGGGTATCGGGAAGCTCGTGGCGACGGGTAAAATCGACGCCCAGCTCGCTCAGCACTTCGTGCTCGGCACGGTCCCACAGCGGCTCGGAATCGATCAGTAATCCATCCATATCGAATATTGCGGCGCGTATTTGACGCTCGGTGGACATAACTACCTCTCCTTTAGGGTAACGAATGCCGGTTAATGGTATATCATATCGGGCGTAAAGTCGGGCGAAAGTCACCTTCAGCGGGTAGACTTAATAAGCACTTAGCCCGAGAGACAGCGTCTTAACAAGGGGAACCCATGACGTATCAACAAGCTGGACGCATTGCCATCCTCAAGCGTATTGCCGGGTGGGTTATTTTTATTCCTGCCCTGATCTCTACGCTGATTTCCGTGCTGAAATTCATGTATGAACACAGCGCTAAGCAGCCGGGAATCGATGCCGTCATGATGGACTTTGTCCACGTGATGGTCGACATGATGCGTTTCAATACGCCATTCCTGAATCTCTTTTGGTACAACTCGCCGCAGCCGGACTTTCATAACGGTCTGAATATTATGTTCTGGATTATTTTTGCGCTGATTTTCGTTGCGCTGGCGCTGCAGGACTCCGGCGCGCGGATGGCCCGTCAGGCGAAGTTTTTGCGTGAAGGGGTGAACGATCAGCTGATTCTGGAGAAGGCGAAAGGGGCGGAAGGGATGAGTCGTGAAGCGCTGGAGGCCCGCGTCGAGGTGCCGCGTCATACCATTTTCGTGCAGTTTTTCCCGCTCTATATTCTGCCGATTATCGTGATTGTGATCGGCTACTTCGTTCTGAAGGTGCTTGGTTTCCTCTGAATGCAACAGGCCCGGCGAATGCCGGGCCTGTGATTATGCGGTTGGAATGGCGCGTGGTTTCCCCGAAGGGTCGACCGCGACATAGATAAACAGCGCCTCGGTCGCTTTATAACGCTGACCAATCGGCTCTGATGATACCTTTTTCACCCACACTTCAATATTGATCGTCACCGATGTATTGCCGCGTTTAACGCAGCGCGCATAGCAGCACACCACGTCGCCAACCGCCACCGGGCGCAGGAACGTCATCCCGTCTACCCGCACGGTCACCACGCGGCCATGGGCCACTTCTTTCGCCATAATGGCGCCACCAATATCCATTTGCGACATGAGCCAACCGCCAAAAATATCGCCGTTGGCATTGGTATCCGCAGGCATGGCTAAGGTGCGTAATACCAGCTCTCCCTGTGGAGCGTCATTCTGTAGTGTCATTATTATTCTCTGTGCTTACTTATGGTCATCTTGTGGCATATGACGATAGATATACACGCCGCTTAGCACGGTAAATACCAGCGTCAATGCCGTCAGGCCAAACACCTTAAAGTTTACCCAAATATTTTGCGGTAACCAGAAGGCGATATAAATGTTTGCCAGCCCGCAGAGGATAAAGAACACCGCCCAGGCGAGGTTCAGCTTCGACCAGACCGCTTCCGGCAGGGTGATCTCTTTGCCCAGCATGCGTTGAATCAGCGGTTTTTTCATCACCCACTGGCTAATCAGCAGCGCACCGGCGAACAGCGCGTAGATCACGGTGACTTTCCACTTAATAAACTCATCGTTATGGAAGAAAATGGTCAGGCCGCCAAACACGGCCACCAGAATAAAGGTGATCAGCGCCATTTTTTCGACTTTACGATAGCGCAGCCAGCTATAAATCAGCACCACCGCGGTGGCGACAATCAGCGCGCTGGTGGCCGCATAGATGTCATAGATTTTATAGAAGGCAAAAAAGACAACCAGCGGTAAGAAATCAAGAAACTGCTTCATACTTCGATTCCGTAGTTCAGCGCCACCCGCTACGGGCGGCATCAGATTATTGACGAATAAGCATATACACGCGGAATAAATAGATCAGCAACAGCGCGGAAATCAGGTTGCTTAGCGTGTTAGCCACCACGGCACCAAGGTATGGCGTCAGGAAGGCAAAGCTCGATGCAAACAGCAGTAGCAGCGTCTTAGCCAGCATCCAGCCAACCACCGCAGGGGCAATCAGACGAATATTGGCCCAGCCGAGACGGGTGCTGTGACGAATCGCCGAAAAGACGCCCAGCTTATCCTGCACCATGATGACCGGCGCGAAGGCCAGCACGATAGCTAACAGGATACCGGGCACCACAATCAGCATCACGCCCATCTGTATCAGGAAAGTGCTGATAAAAATCAGTACCAGCAGCTTTGGCAGCACCGGCGCGCTGGCGCCAATTGCGCGCAGTGCACTCACCGGTTGACCCGCGGAGATCAGCTGAATCATCAGCAGAATACCGCCCGCCAGAATGGCATTACCGATAAGCCCGGCAAAAGTAGAGGCCGCAGAGGACTGCAGCAAAATCTGCTGCTGCTCCGGCGTCATGTTCTGCACCAAATCAAACAGCCCCGTACTGCCCGCCAGATGGTCACCGGTGGTTAGCGTCGCGAGCTGTTCATCGCTGGGGGAAAAGGCATGGCCAAGCACCACCGTGATAAATGAACAGAGCAAAGCAATCAGTAAAATGGTCACGAACTGATTACGGAAAAAATTACCCGTGTCACGGTATACAGACTGCGCCGTGATAGACATGCACTCTCCTTGAGTATTGCAGGTGTTAATTAGCCGGCAATTGTACCGCAAATCTCGCCTGCGTAGCAGCCTCTGCGCCGGCTCCGCTAAGTATATCTTTGTAAATGGGATTCAGCGGCGGCAGCCCATATCGCGCGCGGGCACGATTGCAGGCTTCATTGGGTTCGCCATTTTCGCCGGACATGGCGAATTCGCGGCAGGGAGAAGGTCGATTGGCATAAATAGTACAACTGACCGAATCGCCGATTTCACCCGAGAGGGCTGCACAGCGAACCTGACGTTGGTTGGTGCCGGTCATACAGCGTAGCAAGGGGGTTACGGGCTCGGTGAGCTGCGCGGGAACAGGGCCACCGGCATCATCGGCTTCTGCCCAGTAAAAAGAGACTCGAAAATACGCACAACAGGCACCGCACGTCATGCACGGGTTGATTTCACTCATGATTACACCTGATAAAAACGCATCAACAAAATTGTCATGATCTAAATTATCCAGCCGTTCTGATGCCGACAAGAGGCTGCAAAAAAAATTTTCCGGCAAAATCAATGAAATTGATGTGGGTAATAATTTTTTGTCTGACACAAACTGTGAAAATTGATCTGGATTAATAAATGTTAAATCTAATGACTTTGTGTGATCTGTGATGGTTCAAAAGTAACTCATTGTGGGTATATTTGCCGCGCTTGAAAAACCATAATGAGGAAGTGGATATGAAAAAGTTAGCAGTGGTTGCATTGATGTTGAGTACCGTTTCCGGCGGTGCCTGGGCGCATGAAGCAGGGGAGTTTTTCATTCGTGCCGGTTCTGCAACGGTGAGGCCTACCGAGGGTTCCGATAATGTTCTCGGCAGTCTGGGGAGCTTTAACGTCAGCAACAATACGCAGCTTGGCTTAACCTTTACCTATATGGCGACGGATAACATCGGTATTGAACTGCTGGCCGCCACGCCGTTCCGCCACAAAGTCGGCACCGGCCCAACCGGTAATATCGCGACCGTTCACCAGTTACCGCCAACGCTGATGGCCCAGTGGTACTTTGGCGATGCGCAGAGCAAGTTTCGCCCGTACGTAGGCGCGGGGATCAACTACACCACCTTCTTTGATAATGATTTCAACAAAACGGGCAAAGAGGCAGGTCTTTCAGACCTGAGTCTGGATGACTCCTGGGGCGCAGCCGGGCAGGTGGGGCTGGATTATCTGATTAACCGCGACTGGCTGATTAACATGTCGGTGTGGTACATGGATATCGATACCAATGTGAAGTTTAAAGCTGGTGGTGTGAACCAGAATGTCAGTACCAGACTGGATCCGTGGGTGTTTATGTTCTCCGCCGGTTACCGTTTCTGAATTCTTCTGCAAAACTCCTGCAAAACCCTTCTGCAAAACTGGTTATTAAGTGACCAGTTTTGCTTTGTATCGTATCATCGTACCTCCCTCCTTGACTGATGGTAGCCATGGTTTATAAATGAGCTATTCACGCTGTTAAATGCGATTTGTCGGTCATTATGTGTGGGATTTAAGCTGTTTTGGGTTAAACTCATCGTATTGATGCGTTTACATTCGCATGTTTGTTTTAGCTGTACACACAAGAGGAGAGGGGTATGCGGGCTATCAATATTCTTTCGTCAGATTTGCCAGAGATAAGTAGGTTTACCAAAGAATGCATCAATCACGGCCAAGCCTTGCTCTTCAGGGCTTCCAAAGAAGATGTGCAAGATACCTATTTCATTCTAAAGGATGGCGCCGATTTTTATGCTCTAGGCGATAAAGGTCAAGTTGTTAGCATGTATCGACCACTCAAACAAGATATGGTTATCGATGAAATAGTTTATTTTTCGGATATTGATAAACCTAGTTCACTTAGTAACTTCCATCTATCAATGAAGGATTGATTTTTATGGGGTTGATGCAGGATGCGACAAAATGGGTTTTATTTTTGGCGAGCCCTGAAGAGCCAGAAGAACGGCATGTTCTTGATTTGGCTTTCGGATTGCATTGCTTAGAGTCAGCAGGGGTTTCTTCTGAAAATATCGAAATATATATTGATGGCGATAATAGACAAAACATTATCAATTGGATGTCTATTGGAAGTAACAATCCTTATGAGATCCTTCCCACTGAGCATTTCTTTAATACCCAGGGCACCAATACGCACTCAAATCTAGTTATGTTCGTAACTGGACACGGTGGGCCAAATGGAATAGCTGGCAAGCATGACATAACACCGTACCTTTTACTTACAACACTTAAAACCATGCCTGGCCTGGAAAAGGCTATAGTATATCTTGGTCAGTGCTTTGCTGGTGTTTTCAACTACATAGGGGCAGGTTCTGGGCGTTTTAAGTCGGCAGTTGAGAGAAAAGAAGCTGACGTTATTTTTATTGGTGCAACTAATTTGCATTCTAGTTTAAGCTTGTCTACTAAAGAGAACGTTTCATCTGAAGATGATCCTTCGAAAGAGTTTAACTGGATAGCAAATGTATTTCTTTATAATGTTTTTAAGTGGTTTTCTAAACCAGTCGATATTGATGGTGATGGGCGAATTACAATCATAGACTCATACAAGTTCGCTGGTTCTTACTCGAATATAATGAATAAAGATTTTAGGGTAAACTCCTTTGTAGCCTCTGTAGACCTCCACTCGGTTTGGAAAGATGCCGTTAAAGCAAGAGACGCAGAAAACACCCCTCAAAGTGCAATGGACTTATCGATGATTGAAAAAAGATATGTAAACATTTTATCCAACAGTCATACTCATCAAGAATGCTGGATCCTTAATGCAATACCAGCACAGTTTATTGAAGTCTGATTATTTTTTAGCGCGGTAAATTTATTGAGCGGTTAACGCTTTGGAAAAAAACGATAACACACTAAATTATTATTTTTTTCCACTCTTTCCCGCGCGAATCATTGTAATGATCTGTCATAGTTTTACTTGAGTGACCGAGTAGTGCCTGTGTATCAATTCCTTGCGTTCTGTATAGACGTTCGGACAAAGAACGTTGTTCATGAAAGCTTGGTGGCGTTCCGTTTTCTTCCCAGTTGTATTCCACTTCATCTCTTGCTTTGCTAAATGCTACGGTGAGTGTTCCAGGCATTACCTTACCCCCGCGCTTCGCTGTTCCTTTGGCGTGATGGTGATGTAGTAGATATGGACTCAATACCTTGTCTCTGCACATCGATATTATTTCACCGAGGCTTACATTTAGCCGCTGGCTTCTCAGGGCTAGTGGTATCGCGATCTTTGCGCCGGTTTTACCCTGCTCAACAAGCAAATAGTTATCCTCGATGTCGCTGAATTTCATGTTGCATATATCAGCAAGACGCTGGCCGGTCACAAGCGCCAGCAGCATCGCGCGCTGTAAAAAATAATTATCCTTTTCTGCCGCTTTGTAGATAAGCTCCCACTCGTCGAAGGTTAATCGTTGCCGAGAAATTTTAACATGCGGTTTTTTCGCAACTTCAGCCGGGTTAAATCCCACGGGAACTTCCCCCACTTGCTGAGCCTCTTTGAAGACATCAATCACAACCTTCCTGAATATTTGTCCCATTCTGTTATGACCCTTCTCTTTGTATTCATCGAGGATGGCAACGATATCTTTAACTGTTATTTGATCCATCTGAGACATGCCGAGATGTTGTTCAAGAACCTTTAGGGGGGAATCTTTCTGCTTCAAGGTGGACATTTTTATCTCTCCCCGAACCAGTCTTTCCTCCTGAATTTTCTTATATCTCGGTATAAAGTCAGAAATAGTTGATGAGCCGCCAAGGCGTGAATTAACTTCGTTTTTTATTTTGAGTATATGCCTCATTTTCTGCTCAGCTAACCGACTGTTAGCTTCGATTGCAATTTCTTTGGCAATCTTTTCGTCGGTACCCAGTCCGTGAAATTTCCCTGTAACAGGGTGTTTGTAACGCCAATAAACTTTATTTGTTCTTGAGTCTAAATAGGGGGAAAGGCCCGGGATCGTGACATTATGTTTCCGTGGTCTGCCCATCTTCTAAGATTCTCCTCAACAGCGGATGATCCTGCTTTTTCATTTCTGGTTGGGATGAGAAGCCAACGAACCGAGCTGTCAGCTCAACGCGCCAGCTCTTTCCGACCTTACAGGCTGGTGGTGAGATCATCCCATTCTTTGCGTATTTATTTAATGTTGAGGGGCCGGGAATCGGGTTACCAAATTCATGCTCAGCCCATTCCGAGAGCAGTACAAGTCTCGCCATTTTTCCTCCAGAGTATGGCCCATTGCTGGGCCACATGCTGATAATGAAAAATCAGTTCTTAATCAATTTCTGCCAGATAGCGGAAACGTATTTGACCTGATGACGGGCATCAGAAAGGGCATTGTGCATATCCCCTTCAAATGGAATGTCGTAACGAGGTTTTATCCCAATGGCCTCACCCATTTCTGTAATGGTTCGCACGTCACGATCGTTCCAGAACTTCCAGGGACATTCGATATTTGCTCGCTCATACGATGAACGCAGGATGACATTGTCAAATGATGCGCCATTACCCCAGACCTGTACGTTAGAACCAGCGTCTGAATTTTCACTGATAAAATCAGAAAATAACTCCAGTGCATCCTCGAGCGGCATTGCGTCACCCATAGTGATGGCAGAACGTGCTTCCGGAGACTGCTTTAACCACCACAAAATTGTTCCTGCATCTGGCAAGCCACCCAGCCGCATGGATGATTCCAGAGAAACGACTGCATAAAACTCAGCACCAGTTCTGCCGCTGGCTGGATTAAAAAATACAGCTCCGATCGAAACTATAGGGGCGCTAGATTTGCTCCCCATAGTTTCGAGGTCTACCATAACGTGACGGAAATCATCATTGTGATGAACGGTATCATTATTTAAGGTATCTGTTTGATCGCTATCTTCAGCATTGCCTGTACCTGGGTCAGTTGTTGTTTCGCTAACTGGCATTTCAGGCTCAACCGAGTTTTCATCATTCAGATCTTTTTCCATCTGCACATTACTGGTTTCCTCGGTATCGACTTGAAGTATTTTTTCTTCCGCTGCGCGCTGGCGCACTTGGTCTACGACTGAAAGAGCAGGGGCTGGCTGGATGTATATCAGGCCATCGACGGAGAAAACGCCGTTGCCCATATTGGCAATTTCCGGCTTTGGTTTGGTCAAGTCTTCATGCACCCACTTCGGATCCGTAGGGTCGCTGATACCCGGAACGAATTCCCCGCGTTCGGCCGCCAGTCGGTGGCTTATCTCGTTTTCCCAGCTTTTTTCTGGAACGTGACCAGCTGCCGCCAGCATTTCTTCTGATGGGTGCTGGTGGTCTGTTTCCGTCAGGTTCTTGTTGATGTAACGGCTCAACAGTTCCGGGAAATGGTGAGTGTTTTCTTCGGCTCCGCGAATAAGTGCGAAAATAGCGGCGCGGGAATAATCCAGAATGCCAGCTCGTTTGCGCAGGGCGGCGGACCACTCTTTGAACGGGCTTTCGTTTTTAGTGATGATCTCTTTTGCTCGGCGGTAAACTCCGCCAGGGATATCGTAGATATTGAAATCCATTGGCAGCGTGGCCAGCGCAATATCAACGTCCAGAGTGTCCAGCGTATGAGTCAGAGTCGGGTTGCGGTCTGTCTTGCCGCCACCGGCGTTTGTATGGACGTCGGTGCGCTGAACCTGCGCCACACGGTTACCGCTCAACCACTCTTTGACCAACAACCCGCGATCGATGTGTTCGGTGCCTACCCACGCTTTGACGAACTGGATCACATGGTTCAGTTCGCTTCGTTTATCCTGCGGGAATACCTTCTTCACCGCGTCGGTCAGCTTCCAGAGCGTCGGCATGTCGAATGCTTTTACTTCCGGACAGTTCTCGACGGCCAGCAGCAGGTTTTGAACGTAGGTGTTATCTGTGTCCATTTCGAGACTGGCAAGGTGCGCGCGGGTTTCCTTGTTGATGTGCCATACGTGGCCGTCCTGGGCATTGAACTGTGCCAGCAACTGAATGCGGAATGGCATTTGCGCGATACTGTCGAGAGTATCGATGATTTTACTTTTTGCGTTGCTGCTGTCGTCATCCTGACCAGCACCAGCACCAGCACCAGCACCAGCACCAGCACCAGCACCAGCACCAGCACCAGCTGGTTGAGCGGCTTCAATCTTTTGCCAGCAGTTCTTGTCGTCGAGTTGATAGCGGTCACACCAGGTGCTGTCTAAAACACTTTCTTCTGGCAGATCGTCCAGAACAGGGAAGTTAGTACGAATAGGCAGCTGGTGGTCAGCTGCGCGACCGACGGTGATCCCTTCATCTTCAAGGATGTTGAGAATTTCACGCTCAGCACGGGAATCGGACTTTGCGGAAAACCAGCAGAAAAGGCTTTTTGCTTCTGTGGCTTTTGCTTTTGCTTTTATCAGGTACGCATAGTTGTTCATTGCGTTCGGGCTCCTTCAGGTTGTAAGATACCCGGCAGCTGATGGCAGCCGCCTTGGTGGTGGTCATTGGTCAAAACTCGAAACCGGAACGCTTTGGTCGGCTTTCCGGGTACTTAACCCGCCTTGCGCGGGTTTTGTGCTTTATGGGGCTGGCGAATCGCCCCGCAGCAACTGTGAAATACGAACGTCATCAAGAGCTCGCAGGATAGGATAAAAGGTTTTATGCGCTGGCAGTTTAGATACTGCGGTGATCACGTCTGTAACGGTTATGTCATCGCTTCGAGGGCTGTATCCGCCACCGGGGCCGCGCTGTGAAATAACCAGGTTACCCGTACGCAGCTTTTTGAAGATCTGCTCAAGGTATGAAGTCGACAGCTTTGACTCTTTGCTGATGGCCGTCAGAGAAACGGGCGAGCCGTTATAGAGCTTATTCAAAGTGGCTGCGGCCTGAACGGATGCCAGAACGCGTTTCATTCCAAATTCCATGATCACTTCTCCGGCCATAACGGCCATTGGTCAAAACTCGATTAGTAACTTTTTACAGGCTGTTGGTCGGCAGCCGGGTCGCCTTTCTGGGCTAGGAAGTAGCAGAGGCGGCGGAGCCATGCCTCAATAAAATTCAACTTTACGGCCTGCTGCCGTGCTGGTTCGCGTGCAAAATCAATCATGATTTCTCCTGTGTGCCCTTAACGTCTGGCTGACGGAACGGTACTGCCTGCTGCGCGTTTATGATGTTCACCCAAAAGGACTGATGGTGGTCAGTTCAAATGGGGGACGTGTTGTACTGGAATTAAGGCTACAAATAAATTTATCAGTCGTCAATTGAAAATTGATAATAAAAATATCAGTGATGATTTTGGCGTGTGGTATGAGGGGGCGTTAAAGGCGAAAAAAAAGCCACAAAATAGTGGCTTTTAGTTACTGATAGCGCTCGTTACGACGTGGGATCCGTTTTCCGACGCTGTAGATACTCTTGTATGAACTTATCCAGTTCTTCTAAACGTGTTTCGGCAAGAGTAATGAACCGGTCCTGCTCCGCTTCAGGAAGCTGATCAAAGATTTGAAGCAACTTGCTTTGCTTTTCATTCAAAACCGTCTTACTTGCTGTGGCGGCTTCGATAGCATGCTCTTCTTCTTCACTCATGAAGAACCAATACAGCGGCCTGCCCAGTGCTTGCGGCAACAACGCTAGTTTTTCTTTTCTTGGAATGATCCCGGCATTACACCATCCGCTTACAGATTGCGAGTTAACCCCGACCCGTCTACCGAGCTCAGATTGTGAGATCCCCGCCTCATCTATTGCCTGCTGCAGTCTGTTTTCGAAGTTCATATGCCGTTTCCAATCAAACCAATACCTGAGGATACAAAGTTTCTTTTCAGTTGTGACTAGTTAATTTTCTTGACACTGAAAATAAAATTATCAATTATGTGAAAACAAATTTGGGAGGAGCCATGCAAGAGAGCATTCAACAAAAAATTTTATCCGTGTGCGGTAGCCAGTCTGAGTTAGCGCGCCGGTTAGGTAAAAACTCACAAACGGTATCGGCCTGGTTTCGAAATGGTGTGGCAAGTACCGAAGTCATTAACGCTAGTAGGGCGCTGAACTGGGCTGTTACTCCACACGAACTACGCCCAGACCTCTACCCGAACCCAACAGATGGAATGCCGAGAGAGGAAGCCTAAATATGCAGCCGTTCACTATTGAACATCGTAATTCAGTACTCAGTTCAAAGCTGAAAACAAAAAATCAGTATTCGCCACGTCGCCGCGATGGCATGCAGTGCCAGAAAATTTATGCGGCAGTGCAGGAATGGGAATCCATGATCCCCGGCAAAGCACAGGATGCGGTGGCGCAGCTGGTGGCCGAACAGTGGGAAAAACAAAACGGTCGCGGCATCAGTGTTAACAAACAAAACCTGTATCGCTATCTGAAGAACGAAAGCGGTTCGGAGAAATACACCGGTTATGTCATCCAGCTTTCCACGGCGATTGCTGATGCGATGCCGATTGAAGTAGCCCGTAAGTACGGTTTAAAGCGCGGGTTAACGGAAACAGAGCTGGTGGCCAGTGCGATCAAAGAGTGTAGCGATGCTCACCAGGCGAAGTTGTTAGGTGCTCCGGTTCAGAAACTTGAACGCGAGATAAGAGAGGCTGCAATCGCATTGTTTAACCTGCTTCCAGCAGATATGGCGGGACCACTACTGGCGAGCGTAGCCGCCGTAGCGCCACAGTGTTTTTAATCGAGTTTTTACCAATGACCATAAATCCTCTGCAAGTTGAGGGTAGGAGTAACCATGGCAGCACTGCCTTACATGCAACTCTACATTGCTGACTATCTGGCAGACACCATGCATTTGTCTACGGAAGAGCATGGAGCATACCTGCTGCTGATGTTCAATTACTGGCAGACAGGTAGGCCGATCCCCAAAAACCGACTAGCGAAAATTGCACGGCTGAGTAACGACCGTTGGATTGCCGTTGAAAGTTCGTTGAAAGAGTTTTTCAACGATAACGGCACCGAGTGGTCGCAGGAAAGAATCGAGAGAGATCTTGAAGCCGTCAAAACGTCAATTAGTCAGAAGTCAGCAGCGGGAAAAGCCTCGGCGGAGGCTAGAAAGGCTAAAAAATCAACGAATGACCAACGGAATGGGAACGGGCGTTCAACGGGTGTTAATCCACCGTTGGAACAGAACGACAACGGAAACCCAACTAATAAAGATCCAGATACAGATACAGATCTAATAAATAAAACCAGAGAGAGAGAAGCGTGCGAGCCTGGCGTTGAACAGAACGGGAAAAGTCCCGGTCAGGAATATCTCGCGCCTTTCGGGAAATTCTCGATCACCCCTGAATGGCATCCGGGCCCCGACTTTGTGAAACAAGCAGCGTTGTGGGGCATCCAGCTTGGTACTGAACCGGGCTACTCCCCCGAAGAGTTGCAACAGTTCCGCGACTTCTGGGAACCAGAGGGCAAGGTTAAACACCACCAGCAGTGGGAGCAGGCGTTTGCACAAAGCCTCAGAAACTCCCGATCACAGCCACGTAGCTTTGGCGGTTCAAAAAAACCGACCGGGATAAAGATTTCTCAACCTGACACAACGATCCCACCGGGATTCAGGGGCTAACCATGAAATCAACGAGTGACCTGTTTAGCCGTTTACAAAAAATGATGCCACCGGGTGTTCAGCCTCGCTTCCAGAACGCGCAGGAGCTGATGGAGTGGCAGCGCACGGAGGGGAAAAAACGAGCTGCCGAAGTCGAGAAAGAAAACCGGAAGGTGCGCACCGAAAAGATTTTCGGGCGGTCTGGCATCTGTGATCTTCACCGCGGCTGTACGTTCGCCAGCTACCAGGTGAACAACGAAGGTCAGCGCCACGCGTTGAGCATGGCCAAGAGCTATGCCGAACATTTCGGTACTGGATTCGCCAGCTTCATTTTCAGCGGTGGCTGCGGCACCGGAAAAAATCATTTGGCGGCGGCCATCGGCAACAGCCTGATCAAGCGAGATCACAGCGTACTGGTTATCACCGTGATGGATCTGATGCTGAAAGTTCGGGAGTGCTACGACGGTGGCCAGTCCGAAGCGTCTCTGCTGGATAGCCTATGCCGTGTTGACCTGCTGGTACTTGATGAAGTCGGAGTACAGCGCGAAACACGCGGCGAACAGGTGGTGCTTAACCAGATTATCGACCGCCGCCTGGCGGCAATGAAGCCAGTCGGGGTGTTGACCAACCTCAACCATGACGAGCTGACGAATATCTTAGGCGAGCGAGTTATGGATCGCCTGACGATGGATGGCGGTATCTGGGTGAATTTTACCTGGGGAAGTTACCGCAAAAACGTGACCCATCTACGGGTCGTTAAGTAACAAAGCGAGTTTTGACCAATGACCAAAAAGACCAAAAACCGAGTAACACAGGCGCAGCTGGTGCTCGCCATCGTGGACAGAACGCCAGATTGCGTCCTTCAGGATGTGTGTGAAGTTCTGGAACTCCCATCGAGCAGCGCTGGTAACCATCTGCGCAGCCTCCACAACGCCGGAAAACTGCGCCGGGAGCATAACGGTACCCAGTTTGTGTATTACGTTGCAGCTGGAACCGAGGTGCCTGATGTCGAACTACCAAACATGGAACCGAGGCCAGCAGTTGAGAACATGCAGGAAGTTCAGGCAGCGATAGGCCAGGCCAAAAAGCTGGAAGGCAAAGGGTTGTGGCGCCGCGCTGCGACAGTTTATACGGCAGTCATGGGGATGGCCGGTACTTCAAACGAGCTGTGGAGAATCGCCAGAATGCGGTCTCGCTGCCTTCGTAATGCGCAGAGGTGCTAACGATGGCTAGGAGAATACGAAAGAAAGGCAAGGACTGGTGTCGAGCGGAATTGATAGTTGTTCATCAGTGTAGCGGGAACATGAGAGTAAAACAGATTGGTTTGCTCATTGGGCGATCAGAATCGGCAGTCAGAACGAAAGCACGGGAGGTTGGTATTAATTTGCGGCTCCGCGGCAGGTTCCACCAGTCGGTTAAATATCCGGAAGCGGATGTGGAGCTTGCGCGCGAACTGCACGCTGGTGGGGTGAAACTCCGGGATATAGCTGAAAAGTTAGAGCTGCCGCTGGGCATGGTGAAACGGTATGTGTATCTGGAGCGGAGAGCATGAACGAAACCACTGTGAAAGAAACCAAAAAGGCGATCGCAATTATCGCTGAATACCTCCAGCGCGCCAGCCGGAACGAGCAGCTGCAGGAGGCCAAAGTTCGGTTGGATAAGAAAATTGTTCTGCTTTCCGACGATGAGAACTGCGATCAGGGCATGCTGATGGCTGCGTTTGTACCGGCCATGACCAGCCATACCCGGGAGAAGTTTTTCGAAGAGATCGCCGCAGCACTCGAAGGAGCCACGCAATGAGCAATCTGATTTTCCTGAAATGCATCAAAGATACCGAAGGCTACTGGTCTGAGGGTGAAACATATTCGGCCACGGTTGTTACTGGGGGATTTGTTCAGGTTGGTGATGATGACGACCCAAGCGGCGAGGGATGGAGCGCTGCACCGATGGAGTATCGGGAAGATAGTTCAATCGTCTATCAGATCGGCGGTGTTGAAGGTGAAGTTTTATTCGAGGAGTCAGCCCAATGAACGATATCACCGCACTGGCGCAGCGTCTTGCCTCTCTGATGCAGGAAAACAGCGTACCTATGTCAGATTCCTGGGGGCGGCTGTTTGATGCGCTGCGAGTGGGCGACACAGAAAACGAGCGCATGGCCCGTGATTTGATTTCCCGTAATGGCGAGATAGAAGGCCTTCGCAAGCGAGTGGAGGAGCTGGAAGAAATCGCCACTGATTACGGCATGAAGTTCCAGCGAGCGCAGGATGACCTGAAGAAGATGGCGCTGATGAAGTCCCGCGCCGTCACCGTGAAGCTGCCAGAGCTACCTGTCCTGGGCTCCAATGCTGAGTGGTACCAAGGGTATGCTGCTGGCACCTCCAGCATGAGAAAGGACTGCGCAACTGCACTCCGCGCCGCTGGCATCCAGGTTATCGAAGGAGGCGAGCGATGAAAGCTGCAAACCTTGCTCCTGTTTACTGCGCCATTTATCCAGAGCTGGCAGAGATAGCGCGCAAACACGGCTACGCGATGGCAATACACGGAACGATGGCACGTGACTTTGACCTGATTTGCATTCCATGGGTCGATAGCCCGTCAGCGCCGCAGGCGGTGGTTGATGAAATAACGTCAACTTACGCGACTACTGACATCACCAATCCGGGGTTTAAACCTCATGGGCGATTAGCTTACTCAGTATGTTTTGGCTTCGGTGAGTTCTTTGCCGACCTGTCGTTTATGCCGGTTATCGAAGGAGAAGGACAATGATTACCGGAACGTCAAATTACGATGATGTGCCAGAGGTTCGCTGCCCTATCTGCGGAGGCTTTTACAAAGCCGACGATCCGGAAAGTCACAAATGCAAGGAGCAATCCAAATGAGACACGAAGATTTAGACCGCTGTCCACGCTGCAAAGAAGATATGCTGAACGGTCAGAAGTTATGCCGTAACTGCCAGCACGAAGATGACATGGAAGAATGGCCTGGCGGTGATGGGAATCCATTCACCGAAATTGAATGTGAAATCTGCGGGTGCAAAACAGACGATCCAGAAGGCCGACACTACTGCTGCGAGGACAATAGCGATGAATAACCAGCAGTTAACAGACCCTCAAGCACCAGTAACCGATGAAGAACTGGATCAACTTATCTGGGGGCTTGAGCGCTATGCGCTTTACCCTCGCCAATTGGCTGCTCTGAAAGAACTGCGGGAGCTACGGAAGGCGAAGAGTAATGCTGAAAGTTCTGAAGATGCTCGCCGCCGCCGTAATCGTGAATCAAACGCTAGAGCGCGCGCCAATGAAACCCCTGGGCAGAGAGCGGAGAGGCAGAAGCGCAACAGGGAAAGAATGCGAAATAAACGGACAGGGGGGAGCGCGTGAACGATCCATTACTCGAGTACGCCTGCAAACGCGTCATTGAGCTGGAAGGTCTGCTGCTGGTGGAAGTGCCTGAGACGGTATGGCCTGCTGAAGTCGGCATGGTCTTTTCTCAGATTGAAGTCGCCGGGGAACTCCCGGCGCATCACCAGCGCCGCCTGCAGCATCACATTAACCGTATGTGGCTGGAAAAAATGCCGGTACCGTCAATCATCACCGCGGCGCGTTCGCTGGCCGCCGCTATGGAGAAATACGCGTGAGAGATTCAGAAATCATTGTTGATAATTTTGCCGGCGGCGGCGGGGCATCTACTGGGATTGAAATGGCGACTGGCCGCAGCGTGGATATTGCGATCAACCACGACCCGAACGCGATAGCGATGCACACCACCAACCACCCGAACACGCTGCACTATTGCGAGTCCGTTTATGCGGTACGGCCGAAGGTTGCGACCGCCGGCCGTCGTGTTGCGCTGGTATGGTCCTCGCCGGATTGCCGCCATTTCTCGAAAGCGAAGGGCGCTAAACCCGTTGAAAAAGCGATTCGTGGGCTGGCGTGGGTAACTTTGCGTTGGGGGCTGGATGTTGACCCGCGGGTGATGATGCTGGAGAACGTCGAAGAGTTTAAAACGTGGGGGCCGCTGATTCATACACCGCCAAAGCCAGATTTGACTGAGGCTATGATGGTGAATTTTATTGGCCCCGTTTATCCTGGCTATAGTCGCCCGGATCCGGCGCGTATTGGCGAAACATTCCAGGCTTTTGTAGGCATGCTGACAACCGGCATCCCGGCAGATCATCCAGCGCTGGTGGAGTGCTGTGAATTTCTGGATATCCCTCTCGACAGCAAAGACGCAGCGCGACTGGTGAAAGGGCTGGGTTATGTCGTTGAGTTCCGTGAGCTGCGCGCATGCGACTATGGCGCGCCGACCATCCGTAAACGGTTCTTCATGGTCATGCGCCGGGACGGGGAGCCGATTGTGTGGCCAGAGGTAACGCACGGCGACCCGAAATCAGCTGCCGTTCTGAGTGGCAAGCTGGCGCCGTGGCGCACAGCGGCAGAATGCATCGACTGGTCAATTCCGGCCCCGAGCATTTTCGACCGCAAAAAGTCTCTGGCAAAGAATACGCTGAAACGGATCGCGCGCGGCATCCAGCGGTTTGTCATCGATAGCCCGTCGCCGTTTATCGTGAAGTGTAACCACACCACCTCGAAAGGAAGTTATGACTGCTTCCGTGGCCAGGAGCTTGACGCACCGCTGCAGACAATTACTAAAAAGCACGGCTATGCGATAGCCGTACCGCACCTGACGAAGTTCCGCACCGGCGCAACCGGCCAGCCAGTTACGGAGCCAGTACCAACGGTGACCGCTGGCACGTCGGCGCGCCCGGGCGGGAATGGGCATGCTCTCGGTGTTGTCGAGGCGGCGCTGACCCCGTTCCTGGCTGGAAACGGCGGCAGTGAGTACCAGGCGAAGCCGCGCCCGCTGGATAAACCTGCCCATACCATCATGAAGCAATCCCGGGCCTGTCTGGTTGCGCCGGTCATCGCCCGGCAGTTCGGCGCCAGCATCGGCCACCGGGCAGATGAGCCAAGCGCGACTATCACGGCGGGCGGTGGCGGTAAATCGCAGTTGGTGACGCCGACGCTGATTCAGATGGGGTACGGTGAGCGACCTTGCCAGCAACCGCGCGTACTGCAACTTGATAAACCTCTGGGCACTGTTACAGCCGGGGGCAATAAGTTTGCAACGGTGAGCGCGTTTTTGGCGAAGCATTACGGCGGGAATTATACCGGGCCGGGCGTCAGCCTTGACGAACCGGCACACTCGGTCACTACTGTCGATCACCATGCTGTTGTCGCCTCACACCTGGTGAAGCTGCGCGGAACTTGCCGGGACGGGCAACGCACGGATGAACCTATGCCAACGGTCACCGCTGGTGGCCAGCACGTAGGAGAGGTGCAAACCACGCTGGCAGCTGACGGGTATGACGAGCACCGCGCGCAGCAAACGCTGGCGTTCCTGCGGGAATACTGCGGCGAGGATTGCGACGGGCTGGTGGCCGTTGACGGCATCACTTACCGCATCGTTGATATCGGCATGCGCATGCTGCAACCGCATGAACTATACCGCGCACAGGGCTTCCCGGAGTGGTACATCATTGACCAGGACTATACAGGCAAGAAGTACCCGAAAGACAAGCAGGTTGCGCGCTGCGGTAACGCCGTGCCGCCGCCGTTTGCTGAGGCGCTGGTAAGGGCCAATTTGCCGGAACTGTGTAATCAGAAAGGAATTGCAGCGTAAAAAGAAAAGGCCCATTTCTGGGCCTTTAGCAAAAACCATGCTTACGGGCGCTGGTTCACGTACTCGATGATCGCTTTAATAATCACGACCATCGGAGGTACGATTTTGAAAAGCAAGTTAACCATGATTGGCCTCACTCAGCTTTGTCGCGCCTCGCTGCAAACACCCTGGGGCTTGCCTTTGCAGTTGTTGTATCAGTAGTCGCCAGATACATTCGGCACGATTTCTTATTTGGGTGGGGCTTTCGAGTCACCAAAAACCCAGGCGAAAATTTCGCTTTTAAATCATGTTCTAAACCGTTCCAAAGCGTTCCAGGGTGTTTCAGGTCGCTTGAAGAATCCACGTCAATTGTTTAAGCTTACCTCAGTCGCCAGATACATTTGGCAAGGTAAGCAGAGGTGCGAACTCTGTTTACCGACTGAAGAACCCGGTCTAGTCAACCGGGTTTTTTCATTTCTACCGCAAAGCAAAACAACCTGTGGATAACCACTACATGTAGTGGTTTTGAATTAATTAGTTGTTCTATATGGTTAGTATTCTAGTGGGGATTCTTTTCAGTACAAGGGTTGTTTTTGACGTTAAATTGAGGTTGTTAAAGGGAAAAAAAGGCTAAGTCCACGGCGCATAAGGACTGGCGGGAATGTCAATAATTTGCAAAAAAAAATGAAAATTTGATCGAGCGTGAAATTTCCGCTCAAAAGTAGCA
Source organism: Kluyvera georgiana ATCC 51603 (assembly GCF_001654985.1). Taxonomy (GTDB): domain Bacteria; phylum Pseudomonadota; class Gammaproteobacteria; order Enterobacterales; family Enterobacteriaceae; genus Kluyvera; species Kluyvera georgiana. The sequence continues at coordinate 45,567 of NZ_LXEU01000051.1, read as the reverse complement.
TTTAGCTTTTTTTCTTCATCCCACCCCCCCCTACATTTGACACCTCATTAGCGAAATAATACTGTTTGTATGTACAGTGTTTTTGTTGGCGAGGTGCCACTATGGGTAGTAGTGCTAATTACGACGTCGTTCACCGTGGCAACGTGTTGGATCGTATTATTCCAGGTAAGTGGATTTTCTTTCAGCGCGCAAAAATTTACGGCGGAGGATGGTGGTTTGGTCGGGCTTATGAAGACTGTTTTGTATTCGAGTTTCCGTACCCTACGTCACTCAGAGAGGGGATCGAATACATCAACCACTATGAGTCGATGAGCGCCCAACCAATATTTGATGATGATTTCGAGCTTAAACCCTGACATGACCCGCTCCGGCGGGTTTTTTGTTACTGGTATAAAAACACAATGGAAACAATGGGGTAACTTTCACAAAAAATGCTTTTCCGGGATTGATAAATCTCCCGTATGGGTATACTGTTTATTTATACAGTATTTTGAGCGGGAGGAATTATGAAAGTTGAAGTGACGATCGACAAAACCAAAAAACTGCCCACTGGCGCAGAAGCTGCGCTGCAAACTGAACTGCTTCGCCGCCTGAATCAGAACTATGACGATTGCAGGCTGATTGTGCGCCGTGCGGGTTCTGATGGCCTCAGCGTTATCGGGGGAGCAGATGGCGACAAAAAGCGAGTAGAGGAAATCCTGCAGGAAACGTGGGAAAGCGCAGACGACTGGTTTTATTAATTCGACGCTGACACATTGCCGTAGCGAGGGTTTTTTAGTGGAACAAAAACAGAATATGCCTGACCGTGGGTATGTTGTAATCAGGTGTGATGACGGCGTTATAGTCGCCAGGCTGGCGTCATTCCCCGTAACTGAACGTGCTTTGATGTACCGCCGCGGCGATATGGTTTCTTTCATGCCATTGCAGCCAGATGAAATTGTCGGCACTCCGTCATTATTCGCACAAATGATTGAAATGGCGAAGTCCAGATCCGGTTACCTCATTCCGTCTGGTTCTGCTAAACTCCCGTCATAGGCCTGAACAACCTATACCTGCTGCGCCACGGAGACACCATGGCGCAAAAAATACACACTACGAATTACTTCCTGATGTGCAGCCACGTCAGCGGTTTCTTTTTGTCTTTTTTCTGCCGGGGTACGGTATGAAAAGAGACTGGTTCTACCAGGACAACCTTACCGAAGAACAGGCCGAAGAGCTGGTGGCCCGTTATCGTGCGAATAACATCACCGTAGAAAAAAGCCTCGATGTTGATCCCCGCTTTTGGGTTGTATCAGCGTTCCTGCCTGTATCAAACGGCCACCAGCGTACACAGCGCTCTATGTGCTCGCGAGGGGGGAAATGAACGAGAAGGTTTTCAACATTACCCCACTGGGCAAACCACGAATGACCCGCGCCGATAAATGGAAAAAGCGCCCGGAGGTTCTCCGGTACCGTGCTTTCTGTGATGAGGTGAGGTTGAACAATGTTTCGCTCCCGGAAAGTGGGTATCACGTTATTTTTGTGCTGCCGATGCCGCCGAGCTGGAGCAAAAAGAAACGGTCCCTGATGGACGGGAAGCCCCACCAGCAAAAGCCCGATAAAGATAATTTAGAGAAGGCGCTGCTGGATGCCATTTTTGGCGAAGATAGCCATATCTGGGATGGCCGTGTAACCAAAATCTGGGGAGAAATCGGAAAGATGATCATCCGGGAGGGGGAATCGTGCGAGCTCTCCTGATGCCTGAGATTGCCCGTCATATGGGAATTGTTCTGCTGAAGCCTGGCAAGGAGCTAATGGGCTTGTTCAGCGCCGGCCGCGTTCTGATAGAACAGCAACCGGACTCCATGAAGGATTTACCGTCGGGAAAAATAGCGGATGCTCGCCAGTTACTGGCGGAAGACCCGACATTAACCTCTTTCTTTCTGGATCCGCGTGTTGTTCGCGCTGCTGGTGGCGTGTCGGCGCTTGAAGACTGGCTGGGGCGGCATGTTTCAAAATGCCAGTGGCCACACAGCAACTACCACCACCGCGAGCTGGTTATGTTCCGGCATGAACCGGGGGCGATAGTTGCCTGTTGGCATTGTGACAACGAATTACGCAACCAGAGCGACAAAGTTCTGGATGATTTGATCGCCAGAAACCTCACTGATTGGGTGATTGAATGTGTGCGGATCAAAACCGGCTGCGCGGCTGACAGAATGCTTTCGCTGGCTGAGTTGTGCTGGTGGGCAGTGTCTGAGGGGATAGGCGATGCCATAACTGAAAATATGGCGAGCCGCTCCCTTGGCCTCAAAGATGATCCTATCCAGTCAGTCTACAAAGAAAGCGAGATAGTTCCGTCACGTCCTGCAGCGGACATACTCGCGGAACGCATTAGTCTTGTTCCCGCTCGCCCAGCCGCGGCTGAACCACAACCGCAACCAAAAACCGTAAAACCAGTTGTTCAGGTTCAGGTAGACGCCGAAGCCCCGGCCACATTATTCGCGCGGCCTAAGCGTATTCGCTGGATCTCTCCGCGCTTTATTGAGTGGGTTAAAACCCAGCCGTGCGCGTGCTGTGGACAGCCGGCAGATGATGCCCACCATCTTATCGGATGGGGACAGGGCGGGATGGCAACCAAAGCCCACGACATTTTCACCATACCGCTATGCCGGGTTCATCATCGGCAGTTACATGATAATCCCGCCGCATTCGAGCGCGAGTATGCGCCGCAGCCAGTGTTAATCATTCAATTGCTGGACCGGGCCTATGCGCTCGGCGTTCTGGCGTAAAGGAGAATCATCATGACACCACGTCAACGCCGTCTGCACCAACAAGGGCTCGCCACTGTCGCCGCCGCGCCCCGCAAAAGCTGGCTGGGTAAAAGTATGCTCCTAACCTGCATTCAGTCCGCATGGATAAAATCATTGCTTTCAACATGGGGGGAAGGTGTTCGGGGCGGAGCCGCCCCGCGTATGCCGCGCGAGCATGCATGCTGGAACGTAATCAGAAGGGGCCGCTGGTCAGACAAAGCTCTGGAGCGATTTACAGTTGCTCTTGACCAGGCAAGGCGCGAGGGTTTCAAAGGTGAGCAGGCTTTAAAGAGAGCGCATTGCATACTCTGGCCTCAAGCGCCACACAGTATCATTGATGAGGCAATGACTAATGATGATGTGGATTTTATAGAAGAGTCTGTACTGTCGGCCTTTGATATCAACGATCCCGTCTACGTTATTGGCCTTCAGTATTACACCACGCGAAAAAAAATAGCGGATATTACCAGGGAACTACAGTCGATCGCCCCCTGGTTGACTGATGGAGAGGCCCGGAAGCGGGTTCGCTGGTGCCTTGAGATTTTCCGGGCAAAGGTGTTTCTCTCATCCCGTAAGCTGATGGAAAAGTAAAGGTGTTTTAGCTATTTGTGCTCTAAATTCGTTTTTTTGTTGAAAACTGACCAGAAAATCAGATAATTCATTCATGCTTGGCAGAGCTGCGCCACGATGGCAGCGACGTTAAGCGACAATTTGAATATAGCGAGAGCCCCGCCAGTCGGGGCTTTTGTTTTGCGGCGATACGACAGGGGTATTCGCGGGATGCATTGCATCAGTACCCCTGTCACATCGCCGTTCCTCGCAAGAACACACAACATTTTCACTTCATATAAAGGCTGCCATCTGGTGGCCTTTTTAATTTTCAGGCTCCGGGAATCACTCATTAATGACCTTTTACCTAAGAGCCCGCGAGCCTGACCTTTACTCCCCTCATTAATTTTTCTGAGAGGACTCACAGCAATATCAATGGTGGGATTATGTCCGATCCTGTTTCTGGCAATAGCCGGAGATTTTGCGTTTCTGGAGGGTAAGAAAATGCACCAGTAAACGCACAGACCGCAGCCGAAAGGCAAAGCAGCAGTCATGATGCTGCCCTGAGTCGCCATTGAGCGAGCCTGTGTAGCGATGGGTTAAGGTTCCTATATCAAAAATAGCTCCGGTAAAGCAGCGCGAACGCCAGACGCGTACCGGTTATCAGCGGCGATAGAGCGACAGCACCTCAAGGGCATGAGCGTGGCCACCGCGAGAGTGTGGCTGGTAACTCTATATGTATTCACGTAGTCTTAGGGTGAGTACAGTAATTTGTGAGTAATCAATATGCTGTTTTTCTTTGAAAGCACATGGCCCATCTCATCAATACTGCTGTTAGCGTTAGCAATGATTGCCTACAGTCTGGAGAAAAAAATGATAATGACAATTTTGCTCCTGGTGGCTGTGGTGGTTCTGATTGCAGGGGCATTCTGCTTTAAAGATTATTGACCCGTGTTGGTAAGCATTGACGATGCTTATGAAATAGATTTAATTTATTTGTGCAGCGAATCCCCCTGTGCGGAGGGGCGTACAGTCAGAACGATGAATGCACAAATGCGCGCGGATCAGTTGACTGGCTGATTCACCGGGAGGCACCCGGCGCTGCACCCCTTACCTTGGCCTGCTCATCTGAGTGGGCCTTTTTTATTTCAGGGTCCGGGAATCACTTCTTACATCCCCCTTTACCTTAGAGCCCACGGGCCTGATCCCTTCCATCACACACAGCACCCGCCACGCAGCGAGGTGAGAGACTATGAAAATGCCTGACAAAATCTTTTCGGCGGCCACGTACTGCACGTCAGGCGGCCTAATTTGCACAGGGTTAGCGCGCGTCTATGACTGGTTTCATGGGCTTGACTGGAACTTTATAGCTCTTGTGAGTGGCGTAGTTCTGGGCATAGCGACCTTCTTCACCAACCTTTACTTCAAACGACGGCAGACGAAGGCATACGAAGATGCCCTTGCGCGTGGCTACATCACTTCACCACCACAGGATCATTAATATGGCATCGACAAAAACAAAGCTGAGCGCCGCCATGCTTGCGCTTATCGGTGCTGGTGCTACAGCGGAGGCATTGTTTGACCAATTCATTAACGAAAAAGAAGGCAATGCGCTGGTGGCTGTTGTCGATCCCGGTGGTGTCTGGTCGCTATGTCACGGCGTCACCGTAATCGACGGTAAGCCCGTTGTGAAAGGTCAAACTGCAACCGAGGCCCAATGCAAGAAGGTTAACGCCATTGAGCGCGACAAGGCACTGGCGTGGGTTGACCGCAATATCAAGGTACCGCTGACGGAACCGCAGAAGGTCGGCATTGCATCGTTCTGCCCTTACAACATCGGACCGGGCAAATGCTACCCATCAACGTTCTATAAGCGCATGAACGCTGGCGATACGAAAGGAGCCTGTGAAGCTATCCGCTGGTGGATTAAAGACGGTGGCCGCGATTGCCGCCTGACCAAAGGCCAGAAGAATGGCTGCTATGGGCAGGTAGAACGACGGGACCAGGAAAGCGCGCTGACGTGCTGGGGGATAGACCAGTGAAGCCCACCAGCATCTGCATCATCGTGGTTGTCGCATTGTCTGGTGCGTTCCTCGCTGGTAGTGAGTGGGCGAACCGCAGCTGGAAAATAAAGTGGGCTGACCGGGATAGCGCGGAATCTTCACAGGAAGCGAACGCACAGACCGCTGCTCGCATGATTGAACAAGGGCGAACAATAGCCCGTGATGAGGCTGTTAAAGATGCTCAAGCTAAAGCAGCGAGCGCTGCCATTACTTCTGCTGGCTTGGCTACCACTGTTAGCCAGCTGCAACAGCAAGCAAGAAACCTCGCTACCCGCCTGGACGCCGCAAAGCACACCGCAGATCTTGCCGCTTCCGTCAGAAGCAAAACAGCCGGAGCCGACGGCGCAATGCTCGCCGACATGCTCGGAAGTCTTGCAGAAGAAGCTCGGTATTATGCTGGACGAGCTGACGAAAGTTACAGGGCCGGAATGACGTGTGAACGGATTTACGGCTCAGTGAGGAACTCAGGACATATTAAATAGTTGGCATGATGATGTTGAGCTGGTGACGCAGCAGGTATTGTGAATTGCGAGCGCTAATCTTGCACAACTGGGTTCACAAATTGTCTACTTTTGCTATATTGCAACCGATGCCAACCGCCTTTTTTGATCAAAATTATAAATGCTATCGTGTTGGCAGTTTTTTCTTTGACTACACGGAATGATTTTATGTCAGAAGTAGCTGTTGAACTTGAAGAGGATTCTTGGCCCGATTTTTTCCCGGTTGGAGTGCCTCCGACATCAGCTGTTGACGCTGAGGGTGAGTTTTATCGCTTAGTTAGGGCAAATCCCCCAACCCCTGCATGTTTCCTCTCTACACATGAAGAGTATCCACAACGACACAAGAAGTGTCGTGGGGAAGCACTTCAGTGTGTCTATGGAACATCATTCTTTTCAGAATCACGCGGGGCTACCGACGCAAAAGCTAAATTCCCAGCTGCTCTTGGTAATCGACTCGTTGCTAGTGGTCAGGTCAGCTCCGTCTTTGGAGTGATGAAAAAAACATTTGCCGACCCAGCTCACTACACAATTTGGCTCAAGCGTAATAGTTCTATTCATGAACAATTTCACTGTATAGGAGAAGGCGTATGAGTAACGTTTTTCTACCTAATACAATGATGGGAACTCTATGTTACAAAAGAGTCTATGAGTTCTTCGAGGAGCCTCGCTTCTTTTCAGTAGAAAATGAAGTTAGTACACTTTTTATCGTTTACTGGATTGGTGAGGATGATGAATGTGATAGTTGGTATATCATACCAATCTCTCCAGGCAGGTTAGAGTTGATTGAGAGAAAAAGAATATGTATTCGTGATGCTCTAATTAATCAGGAGCAAAGCTTTTTCTATGAAGCTCACATACCTTACGATCGCACAAGTAATGTTACTTGGCTGAATAAAAATCTGGCTGAAATATTTGAATTACCTTTACCCGCTTCTGAGCTTTATATAAGTTCGGTGGTTCCAGTAATGCCAAGTGGAAGGCTGGGTGAGGCTATTACTTACTCAACTCATGAGATTCATTTAGAAAAAAGCTCAAGGAAAAACGCAAAAAATTTAGTCTTGAGTCATGTGTCAAATGTATGTGACAGATTCAGCGATCTTTATGACCGAATGCTGGAAATGGCAAAATGCAAAGATAAATTACGGCCTGTAGATGCGCGGCCTGGTTCCTTTATTATTTCTTTTAAAGCTGAGGAATTACATTCCTTTGAAGAAATATTTAGAGAGTTAAGCAGACTGATAGAGTTGAGAGCGGATATCATCCCCTTTATTTTCGAAAAAGGTATTGATGTTCAAGCTTTGACAGATCTCTTACAATCCATAGTCGAGACAGGCACGAATATGGAACTCAATAGCAACCAGACAGGTGAGTTAGTTCTTGTTGTTACAAAAGCTGGTGCTGAGTTCTATTTAAAAAATCTATCGCGTCTTTCTACTTTATTGGTTGGGGGGCATCAAATACCTCAAGCAGATGTCCTGGAGACGGTTTATAAATTAGTAGAAATTGTTTGGAGTGGGGAGCCACTTACTCCAGTTAATACTGGCTTACAAGATAGACATATCTACTATTATAAACATGCTGCTAAAGTTTTGGGATTACTTGATAGCTTTGGTAATGTTACGACGTCTGGCCAACAACTCGTACAAAGTGACGAGGCGACAAGGCATAAAATTGCAGCGAGAAAATTTGAAGTGAGCCATGTGGGTTGGGCTTGGATAAATTGGGCGAATGTTGAACATTTATCTCAGGTTGATCCAGACAGTGCTTTAGACTTCCTACTGGAACAATGTCACTCTCTAAGTCGAGATACGATTGAACGACGTGCTACAACTATCAAACATTGGTGTCGTGAATTGAAAAATCATTATACGCCTTTGTAAATAGCTAATTGTCGTAATTAAAAATGAACCACTGATATATGTCGGTGGTTTTTTTTGACAGGTCATCTTCTTCTTATCCTTTTCATTTTTGATGGAACCTCTCGACAGGGCGCTTGCCACGGGAAACGCCTAGTTTTTCGGAACCAAGGTTATCACCATCATGTGCTCATGTTATTGAGCTCGTTAGAGATGATTATGCATAGATGTCGAATAATTTAAAAATGTTCATAATCATGAGCTTGGATGTTGCCGCTATGGATAGCCGACTAAAAGGGAAATTCTGACGTATAAAAAGTATGGAAAAAACTGTCAGGAGCAGCCTAAAACAAGGTAGTAGCGATCCATTAGGATAAATCTTAGCTATTATAAAATCTCGGCTAATAAAGGAGATAGATGAATGTCTGAAAAAACTCGTCGTTGTCGAATAGTTGATGCGTATGAGCAGGAGGAAGGAACATTTATAAAGTTTGCTCCGATAAGGTTTTTTGACGAAAGTAATCATCCTTATGTATGTGAACAGGCATTAGTTGAAATGGATAACGGGAAGGTTGTAACGGTTAATCCTGGCTTGATTCATTTCCTAAATTGAGAAGGTCAACAATTCATAGGATGCCCACTTAGGTGGGCATTTTTGTATACCTGACACGCGAATGCCAGCTTAGTTGGCGGACTTTGTGAAAGTAGAAACCGTCAATGTCATAATGTAAGTGATATTTATTATCGTTTGAGGGTCCTTTCCGGCATATCGGTGCGCTACGGGGCGGCGTCCGCGCAGATTTTCGCTATTTATGAGATTTTTTCGGTTTTAGTCGTTTCCGTTCTTCTTCTAGCTAATTGCCTGTTTTTACTGAAAATACCCCCTGAAAAGAAAGGAAGCGGCAGAGTCCGATAACAGGCAAATTACTCGATGTCGTTTCCTTTCTCTGTTTTGCGCATGGAGTGAGCCATGGAGGTAAACAAAAAACGCCTCTCTGAGATTTTTGGCGTCAGTGTTCGCACCATTCAGAACTGGCAGGATCAGGGGATGCCAGTTGCCCGTGGTGGCGGAAAAGGTAATGAGGTGCTCTATGATTCTGCGGCGGTTATTGAGTGGTATTCCGCCCGTGATGCCGCAATTGAAAATGAGAAGTTGCGGAAAGAAGTCGAGGATTTGCGGATTGCTTCGGAGTCGGATCTTCAACCCGGCACGATAGATTATGAGCGTCACCGACTTATCAGGGCGCAGGCCGACACGCAGGAATTGAAAAATGCAAAAGACACCGCTGAGGTGGTGGAAACCGCATTCTGCACGTTCGTGTTATCGCGGGTGGCCGGAGAAATAGCCAGTATCCTCGATGGCGTTCCTCTATCAGTTCAGCGGCGTTTCCCCGAACTGGAAAACCGGCACATTGATTTCCTGAAGAAGGACATCATTAAAGCCATGAACAAGGCAGCTGCGCTGGATGAAATAATACCGGAGTTGCTGAGTGAATATATCGAACAGTCAGATTAAGGGGCTGCGGTACTCTGCTCAGGCAGGGCTCCGTTCGCTATTTCGGCCTGAACCACTGACAGCTGTTGAATGGGCTGATGCGCATTATTATCTCCCTAAAGAGTCAGCGTATCAGGAAGGGCGCTGGGTTACGCTTCCTTTCCAGATAGCCATTATGAACGCCATGGGCAACGACTATATCCGAGAGGTGAATGTCGTTAAATCTGCCCGTGTTGGCTACTCGAAAATGCTGCTCGGCGTGTATGCGTACTTTATCGAACACAAACAGCGCAATTCGCTGATCTGGCTGCCAACCGATGGCGATGCTGAGAACTTCATGAAGTCTCATGTTGAGCCCACTATCCGTGATATCCCTTCTCTTTTGTCACTTGCGCCGTGGTACGGCAAAAAGAACCGCGACAATACGCTCAGCATGAAGCGCTTTTCCAACGGTCGCGGCTTCTGGTGTCTGGGCGGTAAGGCGGCGAAAAACTACCGTGAGAAATCGGTTGATGTCGCCGGCTACGATGAGCTGGCAGCATTTGATGAAGATATTGAGAAAGAGGGCTCGCCCACCTTCCTCGGTGATAAACGTATTGAGGGCTCCGTCTGGCCGAAGTCAATCCGTGGCTCCACGCCAAAGCTAAAGGGAACCTGCCAGATTGAGCGTGCCGCGAGTGAGTCCGGGCATTTTATGCGTTTTCACGTTGCCTGCCCTCATTGTGGGGAAGAGCAATATCTGAAGTTTGGCGATAAGGAAACGCCATTCGGGTTTAAGTGGATGCCTGGCGAACCGGCCAGCGTTTTTTACCTCTGCGAGCATAACGCCTGCGTCATTAAGCAGCAGGAGCTGGATTTCTCGCAGGCGCGCTATATCTGCGACGAGACGGGGATCTGGACACGCGATGGACTGAACTGGTTTGCGTCCTCTGGCACCGACATTGAACCGCCAGACAGCGTCACTTTCCACATATGGACAGCATACAGCCCGTTTACCACCTGGGTGCAGATAGTAAAAGACTGGATCAAGACGAAAGGGGATACCGGTAAGCGTAAAACCTTCGTGAATACCACGCTGGGTGAGACATGGGAACCGAAGATTGGCGAACGCCCGGATGCGGACGTGATGGCGGAAAGGAAAGAACACTTTTCTGCCTCAGTACCTGACCGGGTGGCCTACCTGACCGCTGGCATTGACTCACAGCTTGACCGCTATGAGATGCGCGTCTGGGGATGGGGGCCGGGTGAAGAAAGCTGGCTGATTGACCGGCAGATCATCATGGGACGACATGATGATGAAGCTACCCTCATCAGGGTGGATGAGGCCATAAACAGGGCATACACCCGAAAAAATGGCGTTGAAATGTCGATATCCCGTATTTGCTGGGATATCGGCGGTATCGATCCAACCATCGTATACAACCGTTCGAAAAAGCACGGCCTGTTTCGTCTTATCCCCATCAAAGGGGCCTCTGTTTATGGCAAACCTGTGGCCAGCATGCCACGCAAACGGAACAAGAACGGCGTGTATCTGACGGAAGTCGGGACGGACACAGCGAAAGAGCAAATCTATAACCGCTTTACCCTGCAGCCAGATGGTGATGAACCCCTCGCCGGTGCTGTGCATTTCCCAAACAACCCCGACGTTTACGACCTGGCTGAAGCACAGCAGCTCACCGCTGAGGAGCAGGTTGAAAAATGGGTGGACGGTAAGAAGAAGATCCTCTGGGACAGCAAAAAGCGACGAAACGAGGCGCTGGACTGTTTCGTTTATGCGCTGGCTGCGCTTCGGATCAGTATTTCGCGCTGGCAGTTAAATCTCGATTCTCTTCTGGCCAGTTTGCTGGAGGAAGAAGGGGGGCGAACCCATAACAAGACCCTGGCGGATTATGCCCGGGCATTATCTGGAGACGAATAATGGCGACACAGACCGATCTGGATGCCGCCCGCGCTGCGTTGCATGACCTCATGATGGGAAAGCGGGTGGCAACGGTGCAAAAGGACGGCCGGCGGGTTGAGTTCACCGCCACCTCCGTAACCGACCTGAAAAAATACATTGCCGAACTTGAATCACAGATTGGCATTACTCAACGACGCCGGGGACCGGCAGGATTTTACGCATGAAAACACCTGCTTTGTTAGGGCCGGACGGTAAAACCGCATTGCGGGACTACGCCGGGTATCACGGTGGTGCTGGTGGCTTTGGCGGCCAGTTACGCGCCTGGAACCCACCGAGCGAAAGCGCGGATGCTGCGTTATTGCCTAATTTATCCCGTGGTAATGCGCGAGCAGACGATCTGGTTCGAAATAATGGTTATGCGGCAAACGCCGTGCAGCTTCATCAGGATCACATTGTCGGTTCCTTCTTCCGACTGAGTTACTGCCCGAGCTGGCGTTATCTCGGTATCAAAGAAGAAGAAAGCCGCGCATTTGCCAGGGAGGTGGAGGCCGCCTGGTATGAGTATGCTGAAGATGATTTTTGCGGGATCGATGCTGAGCGCAAGCGGACGTTTACGATGATGATCCGCGAAGGTGTCGCGACTCATGCATTTAACGGCGAGCTGTGTGTCCAGCCCACCTGGGACAGTGATTCAACGCGGCTCTTCCGGACACAGTTCAAGATGGTCAGCCCGAAACGCATCAGCAACCCCAATAATGCCGGAGACACGCGAAACTGTCGGGCTGGTGTCAGAACCAACGACGGTGGCGCCGCACTGGGCTATTACGTCAGCGAGGACGGATATCCGGGATGGATGGCGCAGAAATGGTCCTACATTCCGCGTGAGCTGCCCGGCGGCCGTCCGTCCTTTATCCATGTATTTGAACCGCTGGAGGATGGACAGACGCGCGGTGCCAACGTGTTTTACAGCGTCATGGAGCAAATGAAAATGCTTGATACGCTGCAAAATACGCAGCTCCAGAGCGCTATCGTTAAGGCGATGTATGCGGCAACGATTGAAAGTGAGCTGGATACGCAAACCGCGATGGACTTTATTCTCGGCTCTGACAGCAAAGACCAGCAGAGCAAGATGACGGGCTGGCTGGGTGAAATGGCCTCGTATTATACCGCGGCGCCGGTTCGCCTTGGTGGTGCGAAGGTTCCTCACCTCATGCCGGGTGATTCCCTGAATCTTCAGTCAGCACAGGATACGGACAACGGTTTTTCGACGTTCGAGCAATCACTGCTGCGTTATATCGCAGCAGGTCTGGGGGTGTCGTATGAGCAGCTTTCGCGCAACTATTCGCAGATGAGCTACTCCACTGCACGCGCCAGCGCGAACGAGTCCTGGGCGTTCTTTATGGGCCGTCGCAAGTTCGTGGCAGCCCGACAGGCCTGTCAGATGTTTGTGTGCTGGCTGGAGGAGGCCATTGTCCGCCGGGTGGTGACGTTGCCATCCAGATCACGATTCAGTTTTCAGGAGGCGAGAACAGCCTGGGGCAATGCTAACTGGATAGGCTCAGGCCGTATGGCGATAGATGGGCTGAAGGAAGTGCAGGAGGCCGTCATGCTCATTGAGGCCGGTCTGAGCACTTATGAGAAGGAGTGTGCCAAGCGCGGAGATGACTATCAGGAAATATTTTCGCAGCAGGTACGTGAAACGATGGAACGTCGCGCTGCTGGTCTAAAACCTCCAGCCTGGGCGGCTTCTGCCTTTGAGTCTGGACTGAAGAAATCAAATGAGGAGGCGAACGATGACGCCCGAGCTGCGTAATCTCCCGCACATCGCCAGTATGGCTTTCAATGAGCCGCTATTACTTGAACCCGCCTATGCGCGGGTTTTCTTTTGCGCGCTTGCTGGTCAGCTGGGTATTACCCGCCTGACCGACACCGTGTCTGGCGTGACGCTTGGTGCTGAGCAGATGGCTGAACCGCTGGCGCTCTTTGGTGACGATGAAGACATGGGGCCAAAACCGGCACGAAGCTATCAGGTCACTAACGGGATCGCGGTGCTGCCGGTATCCGGGACTCTGGTCAGTAAAACCCGCGCTCTCCAGCCATATTCGGGGATGACGGGTTACAACGGCATTATCGCCCGTCTTCAGCAGGCCATCAGTGATCCGGGTGTTGACGGCATCCTTCTGGATATGGACACCCCCGGCGGAATGGTGGCGGGGGCTTTTGACTGTGCGGACATTATTGCCCGTATGCGTGATATCAAACCCATCTGGGCGCTGGCCAACGATATGAACTGCAGCGCAGGCCAGCTGATTGCCAGTGCGGCCTCGCGCCGGCTTGTGACACAGACGGCCAGAACGGGATCCATCGGGGTCATGATGGCCCATAGCAATTACGGCGCTGCCCTGAAAACCAGCGGTGTCGAGGTCACGCTGATTTACAGCGGCGAACATAAGGTGGACGGGAACCCCTACGAGAAATTACCCAAAGAAGTTCGCGCAGATTTTCAGGCGCGCATTGACGCCACCCGGCAGATGTTCGCTGAAAAGGTGGCGGGTTATACCGGCATGTCGGTCCAGGCCGTTCTGGATACTGAAGCGGCTGTGTTTTCAGGCCAGGAATCAGTAGACAACGGGCTGGCGGAGCAGCTGGTCAACAACATGGATGCGCTGAATGTTATGCGCGATGCAATTAACAAACGAACGATGATTTCCCGAGGAGGAAGCATGAAAGGTACTACTGCATCCGCAGATACCACTCAACCAGCAGCAACCGCTGCTGCTAACCAGCCCGTGGCCACCGCTGACGCACCCGCTGTGGTGGTTGACCCTGCAACCACTGCATCTGTTGATGTGAGCAGCCAGGTCGCGGCGGCGGTCGCTGCTGAAAATGGTCGCATTATGGGGATCCTGAACTGTGAAGAGGCAAAAGGACGCGAATCACAGGCGCGTGCACTGGCTGAAACGCCAGGCATGACGGTGGAAAGTGCACAGCGCATTCTTGCCGCCGCGCCTCTGAGTGCTCAGGCCCGCACGGATACCGCGCTGGATCGTCTGATGGAAACCGCACCCGGCACCGTAGCGGCAGGGAGTTCATCTGCTGATGCGGGTGACGATTTGTTAAATACGCCTGTTTAAGAGGTCAACATGTCTAACACTGAACAATTTACACACAGCCAGCCCCTCGGGAACAGTGATCCGGCGCATACCGGTTATGCCCCTGGCGAACTGACGGCGGCAACACCGGCGATGACGCCACTGATGCTGGATGTCACTTCCGGCAAACTTACGGTCTGGGATGGTCAGCATGCGGGGGCCGCCTGCGGCGTTCTGGCGGTGACTGCGGATCAGAGCAGCACCGAGCTGGCATTCTATAAGTCCGGATCATTCCGTATTGAAGATGTGCTCTGGCCGGATGCGGTGACGGATGAAAACATCAAGCGCAACGCATTTGCGGGTACAGCCATCAGCATCGTCTGACCCTTTTCTGAACTGCAACCATCATCCATAGAAGCCGCCATCGCGGCTTTTTTTACGGGAAAAATCTATGTCAATTTACACTACAGCCCAACTTCTGGCGGTCAATGAGAAGAAATTCAAGTTTGACCCGCTTTTCCTGCGCATCTTCTTCCGTGAAAGCTACCCCTTCAGCACTGAGAAGGTCTATCTGTCGCAGATCCCGGGCATGGTCAACATGGCGCTGTACGTTTCGCCTGTTGTTTCCGGCAAGGTCATCCGTTCCCGCGGCGGTGCAACGTCTGAGTTTACGCCGGGTTACGTCAAGCCGAAGCATGAAGTAAACCCGCAGATGACGCTGCGTCGCCTGCCAGATGAAGATCCGCAAAACCTGGCTGACCCGGCCTACCGTCGCCGTCGCATTATCCTGCAGAACATGAAGGATGAAGAACTGGCAATTGCCCAGGTTGAGGAGAAGCAGGCCGTTGCTGCCGTCCTCAACGGTAAATACACCATGACCGGTGAAGCGTTTGAACCGGTTGAGGTGGATATGGGGCGCAGCGCCGGCAACAACATCATTCAGGTCGGTGCCGCGTCCTGGAGCGGTCGTGACAAAGAAACCTATGACCCTACTGACGATATTGAAGCCTACGCGCTGAACGCCAGCGGTGTGGTCAATATCATCGTCTTTGATCCGAAAGGCTGGGCATTGTTCCGTTCGTTCAAGGCGGTAAAAGAGAAGCTCGACACCCGTCGTGGCTCTAACTCTGAACTGGAAACGGCGCTGAAGGATCTGGGCGAAGCCGTCTCCTATAAGGGGATGTATGGCGACGTGGCCATTGTCGTTTACTCCGGGCAGTACATTGAAAACGACACCAAAAAGAACTACCTGCCGGATTTGAGCATGGTACTGGGTAATACCCAGGCGCGCGGGCTGCGTACTTACGGCTGCATTCAGGATGTGGATGCCCAGCGTGAAGGTATTAACGCCTCCGCGCGTTACCCGAAAAACTGGGTGCAAACCGGTGACCCGGCGCGTGAGTTCACCATGATCCAGTCCGCACCGCTGATGCTGCTGGCTGATCCGGATGCGTTTGTGTCAGTCAAACTCGCCTGATTTCCATTCTGTGGCCCTTCGGGGCCCTGTTTCGGAGCTGTTCTCATGACAGAAAAAGAAAAGTTGATCGCACGCCTTAATGAGCTTGGCGTGCAGCTCGGTCGGGAAGTGAATACCGGTGGCACCATTCAGGAGCTCTCAATGCGCATTGCGGAGCTGGAGGAAGAACTGGATGGCGGCACGGATACCGATGGCGTTGAAAATGGTGGCGTGAGTGACGGAGCGACATCACCCGGCACCGAAGAACCTGTGGCGCCAGCGAATACGGTGTTAACCGGCAGGACTGATGACGCGCTGGTGGCTGTCGAAACGCTGGTCACGCTGCACATTGAGGCGCTGCACGCGACCCGCGATGAACCGGTCTCTATTGTGGAGGCGGGAACGGTGATCCGCGTGACAGCAACGGATGCGGATAGCCTGGTTGCGCTCGGACTGGTCCGCGAACACTAACAGGGGGCGGTGTGGCTGATTTCGATAACCTTTTTGATGCTGCAATAACACAGGCCGATGACACTATTCGGCAGGTTATGGGGACTTCGGCAACGGTAACGTCCGGCGCGATTTCTGGCGCTACGTTGAGTGGCGTTTTCGATGATCCGGAAAATATCGGTTACGCCACCCCCGGCGTCCGTGTCGAGGGGACCAGCCCGTCGCTGTTTGTGAAATCAGCCGCGATTGAGCAGCTGGCGCGGCTGGACACGCTGGATATTAACGGAAAGTCTTTCTGGGTTGAACGTATTGGCCCGGATGATTGCGGCTCCTGTCATATCTGGCTAGGGACGGGTTCTCCTCCCGCATCAACCCGTCGCCGTTAAGGAGATGTGATGTCGATAAAAGGGCTTGAACAGGCTATGGCGAACCTGAACAGCATCAGTAGCACGGCAGTTCCTCGCGCTTCGGCGCAGGCGGTCAACCGTGTGGCCACCCGGGCTGTTAGCCGAAGCGTTGCGGTGGTGTCGAAAGATACCCGTGTTCCCAGAAAGCTGGTGAAGCAACGCGCCAGGATAAGGCGTGCCACGACGAAAAAGCCTAGAGCGCTCATCCGGGTTAACCGGGGTAATCTGCCGGCGATAAAACTGGGGACCGCCAGCGTGCGATTATCACGCCGAAAACGGGATAAAAAAGGGGCCAATAGCGAATTGCGAATTGGCCCTTTTCGTTTCCCGGGCGGTTTTATTCAGCAACTGAAGAACGGGCGCTGGCATGTCATGCGACGAACGTCCAAACCCCGCTACCCGATTGAAGTGGTCAGCATTCCCCTGGCTACACCGCTGACGAATGCATTTAGAGATGCGCTGCCGAAGCTCATGGAATCGGATATGCCCAAAGAACTGCGGGCATCCCTTAAAAACCAACTCAGGCTGATTCTGAAACGATGAAACACAGTGATATCCGAAGGGCCATCATCAACGCGCTGGAAATCCAGATTGGTGAAGAGGCTCTCTATTTTGATGGGCGTCCGGCAGTACTCGAGGAGGGCGACTTTCCCGCTATCGCTATCTATCTGACGGATGCCGAATACACCGGTGAAGAGCTCGATACGGATACCTGGCAGGCCACGCTGCATATCGAAATCTTTTTACCGGCGCAGGTGCCGGATTCAGAACTGGATAACTGGATGGAGTCCCGAATTTATCCGGTGATGAGCGATGTGCCGGGGCTCGCCGGGCTTATCACCAACATAGTGCAGCAGGGTTATGACTACCAGCGCGATGATGATCTTGGGCTGTGGAGTTCGGCTGATTTGAAATATTCCATTACTTACGAAATGTGAGGACGTAATGACTACACCAAACCCACTGGCGCCGGTAAAGGGCGCCACCACCACGCTCTGGATTTATTCCGGAACGGGTAACCCGTTTGCCAACCCGGTATCGGATACCGACTGGACACGCCTGGCGAAGATTAAAGACCTGCAGCCTGGCGAACTGACCGCTGAATCAAACGACGATACCTACCTGGACGACGAAGACGCCGACTGGACGGCGACCGCGCAGGGCCAGAAATCGGCGGGTGAGGCCAGTTTTACGCTGGCCTGGAAACCGGCGGAAAGCGGCCAGCAGGATCTGGTTCGCTGGTTCGACGACGGTACCGTGCTGGCATACAAAATCAAATACCCGAATGGCGCTGTCGATGTGTTCCGTGGCTGGGTAAGCAGTCTTGGTAAAACGGTCACGGCAAAAGACACCATCACGCGCTCGGTCAAAATCAGCAACAACGGTAAGCCGGGACTCGCTGAAGAAAGTGCCGCGGCGGTGATTGATGTCACTGGCGTAACCCTGGATAAATCGACCGCCACCGTTGCCGTTGCTGCCACCACTACGCTGAATGTCACCGTGGCGCCAGCCAGCGCCACCGATAACTCGTTCCGGGCTACTACCACGGATGCCGGGATCGTGACGGTGTCAGTGGCAGATACGGTGCTGACGGTTACCGGTATTGCAGCTGGTTCGGCTGACATTATTGTGATGACCAACGACGGGCTGTTTGTCGCGACCTGTAGCGTAACCGTTTCCTGATAACCGGGGCTTCGGCCCCGCTTCCTGGAGTACCCCATGTTTTTAAAAACAGAACCCTTCGAGCGCAACGGCGTGACCGTCACGCTTTATGAACTGTCAGCGCTGCAGCGCATTGAGCATCTTGAACACCTGAAAACGCTGGAAACTGTCGTCGACGCAGACATGCAGGCCGCGCTGAACATGACGATTACATCCGGTGCGCTGCTGGTGGCCATGTCGTTATGGCATGCGCATCCGCTGAAAGGAACGCAAAACACGCCGAAAGAAGATGTTGAGCAGATCCAGAAGGATGTGCTGATGACCTGGCCGCTGGAGTTTATTGCCGAAGCGGAGTACAGCGTGAAACTGCTGTCCGGCATGGTGCCGCCACCGGAAGCCAGTGCGCCACAGGATGATCCGGTAACCGAGCCGATCAGTCTGGAAAAGTCCTCGCCAGTGAGCTGACTTTCGTCCTGAAACTGGCGCGTGAATTTCGCCGGCCGGACTGGCGCGCCATGCTTGCTGGTATGTCGTCAACGGAATACGCCGACTGGCGAACGTTCTACCAGGACAACTTTTTTAATGATGTGCAGATGGATGCGCATTTTTCCTCGCTGATGCATATCGTCATCACGGCACTTGACCCCAAAACCACATCAACCCCTGCCAGCTTCAGCCTGCTGTCACCTTCAGCGGAGGATATTACCGACGATGAACCCGGTGATGATGTACTGATGGCAAAGGCCGAGGGCATTTCAGGAGGCGTTCGCTATGGCCCAGACGGCAGTGGGTGACCTGGTCGTTAACCTTGACGTTAACTCGTCGAAGTTCAACGAACAGATGGAATACGTTAAACGGCAGTTTAAGCAGGCCGGCGATGCGGCGAATGATTCGGCGCTGAAGGTGCAGCAGTCGTTTACCCGGCAGGAGAGTGCGGCGAAAAAGGCCGGTATTTCTGTAGGGCAGTACAACGCCGCGATGCGTATGCTGCCCGCGCAGTTTACGGATATTGCCACCCAGCTGGCCGGTGGCCAGAGTCCATGGCTCATTCTGCTGCAGCAGGGCGGTCAGGTGAAAGACTCGTTCGGCGGCATTATTCCGACCTTCCGCGCGCTGTTGGGCTCCATATCACCAGTGATGATCGGTATCGGTGCGCTGGCAACGGCTACCGGCGCGGTGGTTTACGCCTGGTATCAGGGCTCAGCCACACTCTCCGATTTCAATAAAACGCTGGTCCTGTCCGGAAACACCGCCGGGCTGACTTCTAACCGCATGCTGGTGCTGGCGAAGTCAGGCGAGCAGGCGGGGCTGACATTTAACCAGACCAGCAGCGCACTCACCGAGCTGGTTAACGCTGGCGTGCGCGCTGGTGCCCGGTTCGATGATATGAGCCAGGCGGTGGCAAAATTCACCGAGGCGTCGGGCGTGCCTGTCGATAAGGTGGCGGCCGCGTTCGGGAAACTGACGAACGATCCGACCTCTGGCCTGATTGCCATGGCACAGCAATTCCACAACGTCACTGCTGAACAGATTGCCTATGTGGCGCAACTGCAACGATCCGGGGATGAGGCGGCGGCGCTGCAGGCGGCTAACGATGCGGCGACGAATGGTTTTCGCGATCAGACAAAGAGCCTGCGCGACAACATGGGCTCGATTGAGTCGGCAGCGGATAGCCTGAAGCGTGCGTTTAAATCCATGTGGGATGCGGCGCTGGATATCGGGCGGCCGGACACGGCGCAGGAAATCGTCTCTAAAGCCGAGGCGGCGTTTAAGCGCGCGGATGAAGTCTGGAATCTCCGCAAAGGCGACCGCTATGTGAATGATGATGCGCGAGCCAGTTACTGGAACGATCGCGAGTCGGCGCGGCTGGCGCTGGAAATGGCACAGCAGCAGGCCAATGTGGCGAAAGCGACCGAGGACAACGCCGCGAGAGAGGCGGTGGTGGAATCCGATCGCCAGAAGTATGCCGCGCAGGCCCAGTCAAACTATGCGAAGACGCAAAGTGCGCTGGAGAAATACACCGCTCGCCAGAACGAACTGAATAAGGCGCTGAAGGACGGGCGGATCCTCCTGGCGGACTACAACATCAACCTTGAAGCCGCCAAAAAAGAATACGACGACTCACTAAAGAAGCCTAAAAAGCCGTCAGCGGTGAAAACGCCGGCAGGCGTGAAAAGTATCGATACAGCCAGCGCGCAGACGCTGGAACTGGAAGCGCAGCTACGCACGCTGGAAGAGCATAAGAGCATCACGGATACCATCAGCCAGCAGCGGCAGGAGCTGTGGAAACAGCAATCCCGCTTTTCTGTACTGGAAGAGGCCGCTAAAAAGCGCGCGCTGACCGCTGATGAAAAATCGGTGCTGGCGAACAAAGATGAGGTGCTGGCGCGGGCGGAGGTGAATGCCCGGCTTGGCGATCAGATTGTTGCCCAGGAGCGGTTGAACCGCCTGCAGGATAGCTCGCAGAAATACGTTACCCAGATTGGTGAGAAAACCAAAGCGCTGGTGGCGGGTGGCAGCATGAGCAGCCGCGGTGCGCAGCGGCAAAATGAAGAGGCTCAGCTTCGGCAGGGCTGGATGAATGCTGGTGGCACGGATGCGGATCAGGGCTATCAGAATGAGCTGGGCGCGCTCAAGGAGTACTACGCCGCGCAGGATGAGCTGCGGGACGACTGGAAAGCGGGGGCTAAATCAGCCTGGGCTGACTATGCCGATTCCGCTGCTGATGCTTACGGTTCAATGAAGTCGTTCGCCGCCAGTACGTTTGACGGTATCAGCCAGAGCATGGCTGACATGCTGACAACCGGCAAAGGGAACTGGGCTGATTTTACCCGCTCGACGCTGTCGATGCTGACGCAAATCCTGATGAAGCAGGCCATGGTTGGGCTGGTTAACTCAGCCACATCTGCGCTCGGTTTTGCGGGTGGGGGTTACACCGGTACTGGCGGTAAGTATGAGCCGGCGGGGGTGGTTCACCGCGGGGAGTTTGTCTTTACCCAGGAGGCCACAAACCGGATCGGCGTCGGCAATCTGTACCGCATGATGCGCGGTTACGCGACTGGTGGACTGGTTGGCGGGAGTGGGGGCGGTGTTGCTTCTCCTTTCGGCGTCAGCGTCTATGCACCTGTTTCTGTCACCACGGGACAGGGGGAATCGGGTCAGCAGAAAGGGAGCGGCGATGCAGTCGGAAAAGCCTATCAGCAGGTCATTGATAGCTCCGTCCGCGCGGGGATTGCGAAAGCTATACAACCGGGCGGCATGATCTGGAATGCCAATAAACAGAGGTAAGCGATGGCGATTGAACATTTTGGATGGCGGATCAAAGCATCCAGCCAGCCAACTCTGAAGAGCAAGGATAGCGTCCGCACGGCGCAGTTTGGCGATGGTTATAAACAGGTGACAGGCGCCGGGCTAAATGATGAAACCCTCAGCTATGAGTATTCATTCACCGGGCAGCCGGAAACGGTCCGGGAAATTCATGCTTTCCTGCGGCGCCACAAAACAAAATCGTTTTCGTTTACCCCTCCCGGCGGTGAGCTCACGTTGTGGCGTGTCGAACCAGACAGCCTGCAGCGCGTCACCAAAAGTAAAACGGTGGAAACCGTTTCTGCCACGTTTGAACAGGCGTTTGCACCATGAGCTTAAACAGTGATTATCAGAAACTCGAGCCGGGCAATGTCGTCCGGCTTTTTGATGTCGATGGCACCGGATTTGGCGTCAGTGATGTCCTCCGTTTTCATGCACATAATATTGCGCATACGCCGGAGGAAATTGCCACCGCCGGCGGGGATGAAGACAAGCTCCCCGCAAAATCTATCTGGTGGCAGGGACTGGAATATAAAGCCTGGCCATGTGAGATAGAAGGGATTGAGACGGCGACTGACGGAACCAGCGCACAGCCGACTCTGTCGGTCGCTAACCTTGATAGTTCTATTACCGCGCTGTGTCTTGCTTACGATGACCTGCTGCAGGCGAAAGTCACTATCCATGACACGCTGGCGCAGTACCTGGACGCAGCAAACTATCCGGAGGGAAACCCGGCGGCGGATCCGCAGCAGGAAAAGCTGAAGGTGTTTTATATCGATGCAAAGGACAGCGAAACGCATGAAGTGGTGGCGTTTAAACTCTCCAGCCCGATGGATCTGCAGGGGCTGATGATCCCCACTCGCCAGCTGCATTCACTTTGTACCTGGTGCATCCGTAACAAGTATCGATCCGGTGATGGTTGCGACTATGCAGGGACCCGCTATTTCGATAAGCACAACAACCCGGTTGATGACCCTTCGCAGGATGAATGCCCCGGCACGCTGACGGCGTGCAAACTGCGTCACGGCGAAAGTAACGAGCTGCCGTTTGGCGGTTTTCCGGGCACTTCCCTTATCAGGAGCTGATATGCGACAGAAGATTATCGACGCCATCATGGCGCATGCCGCCGCAGAATACCCGCGGGAGTGCTGTGGCGTGGTGGTGCAGAAAAGCCGGGTGCAGCGTTACATTCCCTGCCGTAATCTGGCAACGGACCCAACCGAACATTTCCACCTGTCACCGGAGGACTACGCCGCTGCCGAAGATCTGGGGACGGTTGTCGCCATCGTACACAGTCACCCGGACGCCACAACGCAGCCGAGCGAACTGGATAAGGCACAGTGTGACGCGACACTGCTGCCCTGGCACATTGCCAGCTGGCCGGAAGGGGATATCCGTACCATTCAGCCGCGCGGCGAGTTACCGCTGCTGGAGCGTCCGTTTGTGCTAGGGCATTTCGATTGCTGGGGGCTGGTGATGAGTTATTTCCGGCAGACGCATGGCATTGAGGTGACCGATTACCGCGTGGATTATCCCTGGTGGGAGGACCAGTACCCGGAGAACTTTTACCGTGATTGCTGGTATGAATGCGGTTTCCGGGAGTTTACTGGGCCACCGCGCACCGGCGACATGGTGATAATGCAGGTTCAAGCCAATAAGTGGAACCATGCCGGGATCCTGCTGGAAAACAACATGCTATTGCATCATCTGTATGGGCATTTGAGCCAGCGCGTTCCGTATGGTGGCTATTGGCAGGAACGGACAATGAAGGTTGTAAGACATAATTTACTAGCAAAGAGATAAATGAAATCTCCAATGATGAATGTCTGCATAACAATTCATGTTGCCTAAGGTTAATACAAAATGGTTTAATCGTTACATTTTGTTTCATTTGGAGGGCGTATGAAAAAGATTTCAGCCGTTATTGCTTTGTTCTTAATGTTTTCTATCTCTGCTGGTGCATCAGAAAGAGTCAAGGGGTATGGAAATTCCTATTGGGGAATGAGTCCTGATGAGGTAATCAGTGCTGAGAGTGGGAAAGCGCATAAAATAACCCCTCCGTTAGAATACTATGAAACACAGGGTGCTGTAGGAATAGATAAGGTAACTATTGATTCCTATGAATTTAAAGTTGTCTATCAATTTAAAAAAAATGCTCTTACCCAAGTTATTGTACAATCGATAAATAATGATTTTGAAAGTGTTAATAAGATGGCGTTTCTGTCTGTGGAGTCGCTATTAACCCAGAAATATGGCGCATCAAAATATAAAGAACCGTATAAAGAAGTTGTCTGGACTCATTTGGGCACAAACATCAATCTAAGTCATACAATTATTGATGGGGTGTCAAATTTTGTAACTGTCACATACAAGCCTGAGTCTGAGCAAATCAAAAAAACCGAGAATCTCTGAGTGAATATTCAGAAAACAAGGAGTGGGTATGAAGGTTTATCTATCAATTGGGATTTGTTTAGTCCTGACAGCTTGTAGCGCTTCTTCCTTGCAGGAAAGTGCGCCTATTTATACTGGGCATTCATCAAAGGCACCAGCGCTAGTTAACAAATGTTTGTCACCTAAATGGCAAGACTTACATCCGCAGGCTACAAGCATCGAAACTGAAACTGGCTATAAAGTTTCTGCTGCTGACGATTTATTCGGTGTTTTGTCGATGGCGATTATACAGGGAAATACTGACGGTGGTTCAGACGTAAAAGTCTATGCAGCCAGTAGGGGCATTGGTGATCCATGGAGTAAAGCTGCCAGTTCGTGCCTCTAAGACATTTCTAATCGCTAAAGCCACTTTATGTGGCTTTTTTTATTGGGGCTTATATGCAAGAAGTTATGACAAGAATTGAACTGGGTGGAGAGCTAGGCAAATCATTTGGGAAAGTACATAACCGGCTAATAACAACTACAGCCGAATCAATAAATGCCTTATCAAAGACTATCCCCGGTTTTGAAAAGTATCTTAATACCAGCAAAATGCGCGGGCTAACGTATGCTGTATTTAAAGGTAAAAAAAACCTCGGGATGGATGATTTAGGCTTCCCCGTTATGGGAGAAGTGATTCGAATTGTTCCCGTGGTGATTGGGAGTAAAAAAGCAGGTTTACTGCAAACAATTCTGGGAGCCGTTCTTGTTGTTGTCGGGGCATTAGGTGCAACCATAGGTCAGGCATGGGGCGGGGCCGCATGGGGACCAGCTGCAATGAAAATTGGTGCAGCGATGATGCTTGGCGGTATTGTGCAGATGCTTTCCCCACAACCAGCCGGGCTTGCCAGTAAGCAGGATGCTGATAACCAAGCTTCCTACGCCTTTGGTGGCGTGACGAACACCGCTGCCCAGGGTAACCCTGTTCCTCTTGGCTACGGACGACGCCGGATCGGTGGCGCGATTGTATCGGCGGGCATCTACGTCGAAGACAAGCAGTAGCAAACATCATTTCTAACAACCACCTTCGGGTGGTTTTTTTATGGGTGAATTATGGCGCCGAAAAAAATCACAGGGCGGAAAGGTGGCGGTTCTAAAAGCCGGACGCCGACGGAGCAACCGGATGATCTCCAGTCTGTCGCAAAGGCAAAATTGCTGGTGGCGTTGGGTGAAGGTGAATTTGCTGGTGGTTTGACCGGAAAAGATATCTACCTCGACGGGACGCCGCTGGAGAACGTTGACGGCTCGAAAAACTTTGGTGGAGTGGTCTGGGAGTTTCGCCCGGGGACTCAGGCTCAACAATACATCCAGGGGATTCCGGGATCAGAAAATGAAATCAGCATGGGGGTTGAGATATCCAGCGCCACCGCCTGGACCCGTACTTTCACAAATACGCTGCTCTCTGCTGTACGCCTGCGCATTAAATGGCCCTCGATTTACAAGCAGCAGGACAACGGCGACCTGGTGGGATACACCATCAATTATGCCATTGACCTGCAAACTGACGGCGGCACGTGGAAAACGGTTTTAAGCACGCGCGTATCGGGCAAAACCACCACGGGCTATGAGCGTAGCCACCGCATCGATTTACCGCAGTCTGGCAGCACATGGACTCTGCGTTTGCGTAAAACCACAGGCGATGCGAACAGCGCCAAAGTGGGCGACACAATGACGCTTCAGAGCTACACGGAAGTGATCGACGCCAAGCTGCGTTATCCGAACACCGCGCTGCTCTATATCGAGTTTGATTCGAGCCAGTTTAATGGTTCCATTCCGCAAATTTCCTGCGAGCCGAAAATGCGGGTTATCCGCGTGCCCGATAACTACGACCCTGAAACCAGAAGTTATCTCGGCACCTGGACCGGTGCGTTTAAATGGGCATGGACAGATAACCCTGCATGGGTTTTTTACGATCTGGTTCTTAGCGACCGCTTCGGGCTCGGTAATCGCCTGACGGCTGCCAACATAGACAAATGGTCACTCTATGAAGTCGCGCAGTATTGCGATCAGATGGTGCCAGATGGTAAGGGCGGCGACGGCACAGAACCGCGTTATACCTGCAATGTCTACGTGCAGGACCGGAACGACGCTTACACCGTGATGCGTGATTTTGCGGCTATTTTCCGGGGCATGACTTACTGGGGCGGTGATCAGATTGTGGCGCTGGCCGATATGCCGCGGGATATCGATTTTTCCTACACGCGCGCAAACGTGGTCGACGGCCTGTTTACTTACGCCAGCAGCACCACTAAAACGCGCTACACCACAGCGCTGGTTTCGTGGTCCGATCCGGATAATGCCTACGCTGACGCCATGGAGCCGGTATTCGAACAGCAGCTTGTTGCGCGCTACGGCTTTAATCAGCTTGAAATGACCGCTATTGGCTGCACCAGGCAGTCAGAAGCGAACCGCAAAGGGCGCTGGGGGATCCTCACCAACAACAAGGACCGGGTAGTTACCTTCTCCGTCGGGCTGGACGGTAATATCCCGCAGCCTGGTTACATTATCGCGGTCGCTGATGAGCTGCTTTCCGGCAAGGTCACCGGCGGGCGTATTCGTTCGGTGAATGGCCGGGTTATCGAACTGGACCGGGTGGCCGATGCCGTTGCTGGCGACCGTCTGATACTCAACCTTCCATCTGGTGCGGCGCAGAGCCGAACGATTCAGGCGATAAACGGCAACAAGATTACCGTTACAACGGCATTCAGTGAAACGCCGGAGGCGGAATGCGTGTGGGTTGTCGAATCGGACGAACTCTATGCCCAGCAATACCGGGTTGTCAGTGTCGCCGATAATAACGACGGCACATTTACGATCTCCGGCGCGGCCCATGACCCGGATAAGTATGCCCGGATCGATACTGGCGCCATTATTGACCAGCGGCCTGTCAGCGTCATTCCACCTAGCAACCAGTCAGCGCCTGATGATATTGCCATCGGGAGTTATTCCGTTGTGCAGCAGGGCATCAGTGTCGAAACGCTGCGCGCGACCTGGTCGGTTGTGGATAACGCTATTGCGTATGAGGCGCAGTGGCGCCGCAACGACGGTAACTGGGTTAACGTGCCGCGAAGTTCGACAACCAGCTTTGAGGTTGAATCTATCTATGCCGGGCGCTATCTGGTCCGCGTTCGTGCTATTAACGCGGCGGAGATTTCGTCCGGCTGGGGATACTCGGAAGAGGTCACGCTAACGGGGAAAGTTGGCAATCCACCGCAGCCGGTAGGTTTTGCGGCCACGCCAATAAACTGGGGTATTCGTCTGAACTGGGGATTCCCGGCCAACACGTCGGACACTCTGAAAACGGAAATCCAGTACACCCCGAACGGGGACCAGTCGGATCCGCTGCTGTTGAGTGACGTGCCGTACCCATCATCCGAATATATCCAGCTTGGGCTTAAAGCTGGCCAGGAGTTCTGGTTCCGCGCGCAGCTGGTCGATAAAAGCGGGAATGAGTCCGGGTGGACAGGCTGGATCCGGGGCATGGCTAACAATAACGCCGATGATTACCTGGGCGATATTACCGGGGATTTCCTGACCTCAAAAGACGGTGATGCGCTGACCAGCCAGATTGATCAGAATCTGGAAGGTCAGTTGCAGAATGCGCTGGCGAATAACGCGACGGTCGAGCACCAGTGGGCACAGTTCGGCGAGGTCCGCGCCGATATTCTGGTGGTGAAAACGACGATTGCCAGCGTTGATAAAGCCATGGCTGAACTGTCTACCACCGTGCAGGCAGAGCTCGGCGATATGACGGCGTCGCTGGAAGATAAGCTGACGGCGGTGGTTGATGCCGATGGTGCATCGGCGATTCACACGCTTAAAGCCGGAGTCCGCATTAATGGCGTGTACTACGGCGCAGGAATGTCTATAGCGGTCGTCGCCGAAGCGGGGCAGCCGGTTGTAACGCGTATTGGGTTTAACGCTAACCAGTTTGTTCTACTGAGCGGCGAGGGGGATGCTCAGTTTTCACCGTTTGCAGTGATTAACGGGCAGGCGTTCCTGAGTGAGACAATTATCAGGGATGCGAGCATCACCAACGCGAAAATTGGTCAGTACATCCGATCCAATAATTGGGTTCCCGGCGAAGCTGGATGGAATATTGATAAGAATGGCGACGCAGAATTTAACAATATGACGACTCGCGGGACGATTTACGGCACTGACGGATGGTTTAAAGGCACCGTGTATGCCAACAGGATTGAGGGGGATATTTATGCACTACAAATGAACCCACGCACCATCTCGCCAACTACCGTCTCCGTCAACTGGAACTCCTGGCATTACTACAATATTTACGCTTATAGCGGTGAATTATTTGAGCGAGTTATTGATTCAGACATGGTTCTGAAAGGCGTTAATTCACCTGAATACATCGAAATCAGACTTGAACTGGTGCTTGAGGACGGGACGGTCGTCAAACAGGTTGGCTATTCGTATACAAACGGTGGGCAGGTTTCACCAATCAATCTTAGTGGTTACACCATCCCGGCCACATCCACAAGGGAGGCGAAGGTCTACCTGAGGATGGCGGTTAAAACTCCACGAAGTAATCAAACTCAATTCCAGTACCAGGTCTCAGGGACAAGGGTGGCAGCCAGTCGCGCGGGAAGGGTTGTCATAGCGTGAGGCGGCAGAACAGTCACAAGTCCAAATTTGAATAACGTGAGGAACTAATGAGCGCAGGCACTCTAACCCTAAATAATAACTCCCCGGTGGTGGGAGGGACAGGAACCTCCTTTGCCACCGATTTGGTGTCCGGTGATTTTATTGTTGTCGTCGTTGGTGGTGTTACATATACGCTGCCTGTGCTGGAGGTTAACAGCAATACGCGTCTGACGCTTGTCAGCAACTATACAGGGCCGAGACAGGTAGGAGCAGCCTGGCAGGCTGTTCCCCGTGCAGTTCAAAACCAGATAACAGCGGAGCTTGTCGCTCAAACAACTGCAGCGCTGCGCGGGCTCAACTATGACAAGCAGAACTGGCAGGCAGTATTCAGCGCCAGTGGCGACATCTCGGTTATGCTGCCAGATGGCTCAACCTTTGCCGGCCCTTCCTGGCAGAGCATCAAGGATACGCTGGCGCTTATCGATATTACCGCAGTAACAGCACTGGCGAATCAGGTTCGTACGGATGCGCAGCAGGTAGCGACCGATAAGGGGACTGCGCAATCTGCAGCCCAGGCGGCGAGCACAGACGCTTCCACAGCGTCGAGCGCGAAGACAGCAGCAGTAGCAGCTAAAACAGCAGCAGTAGCAGCTAAAACAGCGGCGGAAACTGCAAAGACTGCCGCTGTATCGGCAAAAACAGATGCGGAGGCAGCTAAAACCGCCGCTGAGGCGGCTGCGTCATCATTCCACCCTGAAAACCTGCTTCATAAAGACCAGAATCTTGATGATTTACCTGATAAGTCTGCCGCGCGCAGTCACCTTGACGTGTACTCAAAAGCGGAGACTGATGGGAAGGGCGGCGGCTACATCGGCCAGTCCTGGTGGCATGATAACCGCGCCAGGCTGCCGGATGGCTGTGTCGCGGCTGATGGACAGGAGGTTGACCAGGTCGGCCCATTCGCTGACCTGTACGCTGACGTTGCTGCCGGTAACCGCCCAACCACTGATGAAGCTACCTGGTGGGCTGATGTCACGAAGCGCAACTGCTATGTGCTGAACTCATCCACTGGCAAGATGCGTCTGCCTGACCGGAACGGGGTGCAGAGTGGCAGTATTAAAGCACCAGTTATGCGTGGTGATAGTGGAACGTTAGTCGCAGGTAGTATGCAGAAATCTGGTGTGCCTAACATTACGGGGCGAGCTACCGCAACAGAGAACAATTACGGGTTCCTCAACTCAACAGCCATAACTGAGGGTGCCTTTGCGGTAGATCAGTCAGTTAAATACACCAACCTAGCTGGTTCATCGAATACAATTGGACGGGCATTGTTGTTTAACGCCAAATTGTCCAGTGATGTGTTCACGGACGGATTGACAGAAGTGCGCATGAACTCCCTCGTCGGCTGCGCCATCATCCGCTACGCTGGGCGTGCGCAGAATGCTGGCTCACTCGATGCGATGACCCTTTCTGCCCGCATGGAATCGATTAACACCGACCTGCTGGCGAAGAACGTCGCGACTAATGCGCGTGTTGGCTATTCGCTAATTAGTGTCGGTACGCCATACCCGGCATTGAATAGTCGTACTGTATTGCCTAACCCATTCGGCAATAACGTACCTGTATGGTGTATGTGTGAGATTTTTCACGCAACACTGAACAAGTGGGTGTCCACTCCATGGACTTACGTAACTACTAGTCTTGGTACGCTAGCGACGTACTCCGAGGGGGAAGGAATTGTAATACGTACTGCTCAAAGCGCTTACGTTCAAGGGTCCTCAAATAGTGGCAGTAATCAAGAGTTCGCGAATGATTACAAAACACCATCGCCAATGCGCATTCATGTATGGAAGGTAACAGCATGATTAAGCTTTATGTCTGGAAAGGTGATTATCGTTCACATGGTTTCTCTCAAGATCTCTGGGGAGGGAATGTACTTCCTGTTGAGGTTCCTGATAACTTCAGCGGCGGCAATAAAACATACAACCCTGACACAGGAGAGTGGATTACAGATCCGCCATACGTACGAACTCATGAAGATGACGTTCGTGATGCAGAGACATGCCGGCGCAATCTGATCGCAGAAGCTGAGAAGACTATGGCTGGCTGGATTCTGGATCTGGGGCTGATTAGCGACGAGGATAAGCAAAAGCTAATCGCCTGGCGGTTGTACGTGAAAGCGCTGGAAGCGCTTGAACTGGACGCGGCGCCGGATATCGAGTGGCCGGCCAAACCAGATTTGTAGTGTAGAAGAATGCAGCAACCTGCGGTATGCAAGCGCAGGTTGCTGCTGTAGGCCTGGTGTTCATGCCGTGGCGCTGGCGCAAGTATAGGAGAAGCCACACATTCAACAACAAGCCAGCACAGATTTTCGTTCTGCAAAACTAAATTTAATTTCACTAATATCAGTCAGTTAACAAAGCTTGTTTTGGTGCTGTTTTTCGTTCTCAAAAGTTGAGTTTTATTAATAAAAACAGACTGATATTTTAATTTCAGAGGTGTGCCGGTGTGGTACATGGATATCGACACCAATGTGAAGTTTAAACACAATGGCGTCAATCAGAGCGTCAGTACCCGTCTGGATCCGTGGGTGTTTATGTTCTCCGCCGGCTACCGTTTCTGATCTTCTCCGGACAACTGGTCGTTATACGGCCAGTTTTCTCTTTTTGAGCGTGTGAAGCGTCCGCTCATTATTCCGGCAATAAACCACCGCGTTCGAGAGCATTTTGTGAAGAGATTGCAGAAAGAGCGAGAGTCCGCTCCCTTTGCTAATGCTTTGCCTAATAACCCTTCCGATTTAATCCATTGTTGTCTTGTTTCCGGCAAAAAGAGGAATACGTCTTCTTTCCACTGAACTTCACACAAAACGCCAAAAAATGAAACAAATAGCTATTATTGCTTCTCACAGATATTTAAAAATTAATAGGCTAATCATTTTTTGAAATTCAATTGCCACGGAAAGTATATTTATAATGGCTTGTTGTTTTATTTTTCTATTGTAAAAGCACGCATATAATAATAAATTGCACCGCTTGCAATCATCCTTCTTAATTTTAGAGTGGAATTGAGCTGCGGTAATTTATTTCATAATAGTTAACTTATATACATATATTCAACAATTGATGATGGTGTTTCGTATGAAAGTTTCAATCCTGGCTGCAATTATTGCCATGTCGAGTTTCTCGGGTATTGTTTTTGCTACTGTTGACCATACTCAGGGGCAAATCGTTGGGAAGGCCGCTGATGGTACTTATTCTGTCGATCACGGTAATTCAGTCTGGAGTGGCGTAGGCGCTGAAGAAGTGACTGCCCAGCAGGTTAAAAGCTACCAAATGAATGAAGCGCTCAAAGAAGCTGAAAAAAATCAACCAGCGGTAGTAAAAAACAAACCTGTATCAACACCTTTCGTGAGTTATAAAGGTGGTAATCGTCAATCGGACAATCATAGTCACAATGAGCACGGTAGCGGTAATGGTGGAAATAATGCCGCCAACTCCCACTCCGCACACGGGCTTGGCGGTAGCGACCATGTTGGTGGCGGCCGTAGCGGTGGTGGCTTCCATTACTAATAAACGACCTTAGCGCCTAAGAACATGCTTGATTTTAAACGCGGCGTGCGAGAAATAAAATATCTCAGAAGTCTCCGTGTTATTAAAGAAATATTCAGTGCTAGCGAAGGTCGACGAAAAAGACGGCTTCACGTATCCTCAATGTTTGGGCGAGAGTTAATGCCGGAATATCGGTCATTTTATCGGTTTTGGTTTCGTAAAACGAATACGTTTGTTAATCCAGATAAAGGCTGAATGCGAGCAGGAAGGTGTCAGCCAACATGTGAGCATGCTGTAGAAATCGAGGCATTACCTACTCTCTCAGGCGATCGATTTGAAATAACTGGCCAGCATATGGCCAGTTATTTCACGTTAATACTTTTATAACACGATAACGGATCGCTATTTTTTGAATAGCTCAGGTGCCCACGGCGTTGGGTCAACGTCCATAAACGGCGCGCGTTCGAAGCGGGACTTCAGCGCCCATGGCACGGTGCAGTCAAATATGGTCTTACAGGTGATGCCGTTGGCGCGAATAGAGTGACTGTAATCCGGTGCCTGAGAAGGGTCCAACTGATGACCGCGCAGCCCCGGCAGATTGGTGATGCTGACATCCCCCTGCATGCGGGTGGTCATGGCCCAGAGAATATCATCGCTGTCGAAAATATCGACATCCTCATCAACGAGAATAATGTTCTTAAGTTCGGAATAGGTGGCTAAAGCAATGAGTGCCGCCTGACCCTGGCGCCCTTCATCTGACGGTTGACGTTTTTTCACCTGCAAAATACCGAGGAACTTACCGCCGCCCGCGGTATGCGCGTACACGTTTTGTAAAAAGCCGGGAATCGCCTCTTCAACGGCGTTGCGAATGCTGGCTTCCGTTGGCAGCCCGGCAAGCGTGGTGTGTTCTTCCCCCGGCCCCACTAGCGTTTGTAAAATCGCCTGATGACGCATGGTTACCGCTTTCACCTTAATGACGGGTAACGAGGGATTCGCTTCGCCGCAGTAGCCGGGGAACTCCGGCATCGCGTGCCCGCTATCGGTATGCTGATCTTCTCTAACCCGGACGCCGGGCAGCAGTTCGCCTTCGATAATGATTTCCGCACGTGCAATGGCTTTTTCGTGGACCGCCACACCTTGTACCAGCTCCACCGGTTGCTGGCGTAATGCGCCAGCGACGCCCAGCTCGTTGTAACCAAACGGCGTAGTGGGGGCTTCAAAACAAGCGCCAATATAGATAGCCGGATCCAGACCCATATTGATGGTCACCGGCAGCGGTTTACCCGCATCTTCTGCTTTTTGACGAAACACTTCGATATGGCGACCGGCGGCGAGAAACATCGATAGCTCGTCGCGCTCCTGCACGCAGAGACGATGGATGGTCACATCGGTCAGCGAAGCATCTTCGGGATCGCTTGCCAGCACCAGCCCAAGGCAGAAAAACGGGCCTGCATCAATGGGGGTATTGGTCGGGGCCGGGAGAAGTTTACGTAGATCGAAGTCAGGATCGTCTGCGTAAAACACCTGTTCCTGGCAGGGTGCCTGCGAGGTCGGAACGACAATGGGCACAATCGGCGCTTTGACCGCCTGGCCGACATGCTGTGCCAGCTTCGCGGGTTCACAGCCTAACAGGAGCGCGGCTCTTTCCCGGCTGGCGTGCATACCGACAAGAATGCGGGAGTTCGGGTAGCCCTTAATATTATTGAACATCATGGCAGGGCCGATGCGGGTCGGGCGTTTGACCGTCCCGCCGGCACCGATATGGCGGTAAACGCCTGCCAGCTCAGCATTGGGGTCTACGGGGTGATCGGTTTCAATATACTGGCCCTCGTGGTGCTGGAGTAATGCGATAGCACTTCTGAGGTCGTTAATCTGGTTTTTCATATTTTGCTCCTGCTAATCATTAACCCCATTTTATTCGAATGAACACGATCATCAATTGCATCATTTATGCTATTTTGATAATAAATTTATTATCATTTTTATGGTGTGATTTATGCAATTTCGACTGATGCGCAACTTTATGGTGGTGGCTGAAGAACTCCATATGCACCGAGCCGCAGAACGTCTGAATATGGCGCAACCTGCACTGAGTCAGCAGATTAAAACTCTGGAGGAACGCTTAGAGGTCACGCTGTTTAGCCGCGCGCATCGACGCTTGACATTGACGCCAGCCGGTACCGTATTCCTTAAGAAAGCCAGAATTGCCATCGCGATGGCCGAGCAGGCCGCTGTTGATGCTCGACAAACGGCGAGGGGCGAGCAGGGGGTATTGAATCTGGGCTGCGTGTCGAGCGTGATGCTCGATAGCAAATTGCCAACCTGTCTGCGTCAACTGCATGCGCAATGGCCTGCCATATCAATTTCAATGATGACGGGCAATGTGCAAAGCCTGTACACCGCCGTGCAGAGCAATCAGTTAGATGTCGCCATCATCCGCGCACCGATTCCGATTCTGCCGGAAGATCTGCAAAGCCGCGCTTTTACCTCAGAAAAAACGGTGTTGGCGCTCAGCAAGCAGCATCCTCTGGCGGGCTCGTCGGCGCTGACGCTCGCATCGGTTAAGGACGATAAGTGGATTTCTTTGCGCGATCCCGAGGGTGTTGGCCTGGAGCAATACCTCTATGATGCCTGTCATAGCGCGGGTTTTCAGCCACATGTGATCCAGAATGCAACCGACGTACTCACCGTCATAAGTCTGGTGTCCACTGGCTTCGGTATCGCGTTACTCCCTGTTTCAGCAAAAGCGATCAGGCTGGAGAATGTGGTCTATGTCGATATTATCGACAGGTTGGAGGAGAGCGAATTGACGCTGGTGTGTCATCGGATCATTCGCTCAGAGGTGTTGAATAAATTTCTGCGCACGCTTGAACGCGCTGAGTGATGTTGCCCTACCGGGCGCTATGATGGTCCGCGCTCGGAGGCAATCTTCACCGCTAGCCCGGTCAGAACGCCAGCCATCAGCCAGCGCTGAATGACGGCAAACGACGGTCGGCGCAGCAGAAATAACGCGATGGTACCTGCCGAGATTGCCACCACTGCGTTTATCGACACGCTGATCGCAATCTGCGTCATGCCGAGCAACAACGATTGCCCCAGGACGCTGCCGTGCGCCGGATTGATAAACTGGGGAAGCAGCGACAGGTAGACGATGGCAATTTTGGGATTGAGCAGGTTGGTCAGAAACCCCATCAGGAACAGCTTACGAGGGCTGTGTCGGGGTAATTCTTTCAGTTGAAACGGTGAGCGCCCGCCGGGGCGCACGGACTGCCACGCCATCCACAGGAGATAAAGCACGCCAGCAATGCGCAGCGCGTCGTAGGCATAGGGTACCGCCATCATCAGCGCGGTCAGGCCAAAGGCGGCGCAAATCATATAGAAAATAAAACCAAGCGCTACGCCGCCAAGAGAGACCAGCCCCGCCGCGCGTCCCTGAGAGATGGAGCGGGAAATCAGATAGATCATATTCGGCCCTGGCGTGAGTGCCATGCCAAGAGAGACGAGCGCGAAGGCGAGAATGTTATGGGACTCTGACATGAAGGACTCCTGCGAGGCGATGTTTTTTTATCCTATGCCATTCTGTTTTGTTCCGCGAGGCAATTGTTAGTAGGGGATTAATTCCGCGAGCGCACGCGTTTACACCCGCGGCGACGGTGATATCGGACTAAAAAAAAGCCCGCATTGGATGCGGGCAAAAAATACTGGAAGCAATGTGAGCAATGTCGTGCCGAATATCTGAGCGTTTGACTCAACTATTCGGTAATGAAAAAGATAATGCTTCTCATTTAATATATCAACCCTATTTTTTGTGGGAAAACGCAATGGCTTCTGTGGGTATGGAAATAGGGAGGGGGGAAATAAAGGGCCGCCCCGCGGAAGCTGGGCGGCCTGAAGGGTTACGCGACTTTCGTCGCCGCTTTCATGCTTTGGACAAAGCGTTTCAGTTCATCGAGCATCGCCTGCGGATTTTCGACGTTGCGTTCGATGATCTTCACAATTGCCGAACCGGAAATAGCTCCGGCGGCTCCGGCATCAATTGATGCCGCAACCTGATCCGGCGCAGAAATCCCAAAGCCCTGCAGCGGCGGCGCGGCGTTGTACTCTGCCAGCTTCGCGACCAGGTGATGCAGCGGCAGGGCGGCGCGGGTTTCGGTACCCGTCACGCCAGCGCGGGAGAGCAGATAAGTGTAACCACGGCCATGTTCGGCAATCTGGCGCAGTAAATCATCATCGGCATTTGGCGGGCAGATGAAAATTGGCGCGACGTTGTGACGCAGGGCCGCCTGACGGAACGGTGCAGACTCTTCCACCGGCACATCGGCAACCAGTACTGAATCCACGCCGACGCGAGCGCATTCCGCGTAGAACTCATCGATACCGCGGTTGAATACCAGGTTGGCGTACATCAGCAGGCCGATAGGGATGGCCGGATATTTCTGGCGAATCGCCGCCAGCATTTCGAAACACTGGGTTGGCGTTACACCCGAAGCAAACGCACGCAGGGTCGCGTTCTGGATGGTCGGGCCGTCGGCCAACGGATCGGAAAACGGGATCCCCAGCTCCAGGGCGTCGGCACCGCCTTCAATCAGCGCATCAATAATTTTCAGCGACTGTTCCGGGTTTGGATCGCCTAAGGTCACGAAGGGGACAAAGGCGCCTTCCTTGCGGGCCTTCAGTTGGGCAAACAGGTTGTCGTAGCGTTCCATCAGATTTCCCCTCGCGCTTTCAAAATATCGTGTACGGTAAAGATGTCTTTGTCGCCGCGGCCGGAGAGGTTCACTACCAGCAGCTGCTCTTTTTCCGGGTTTTCGCGCATCATTTTCAGCGCGTGGGCCAGGGCGTGGGATGACTCCAGCGCCGGGATAATCCCTTCGTGACGGCTCAGCTCTTTGAAGGCGTCGAGCGCTTCATTATCAGTAATCGACACGTACTCGGCGCGACCAATGCTGTTGAGGAAGGCGTGCTGCGGGCCGACGGACGGGAAGTCGAGACCGGCAGAGATCGAGTAAGATTCTTCAATCTGGCCTTCGTCGGTCTGCATCATCGGTGATTTCATGCCGAAGTAGATGCCCACGCGGCCATGCTTCAGCGGTGCGCCGTGCTCGCCGGTTTCGATACCGTGACCGGCCGGTTCTACGCCAATCAGGCCGACGCTGGTCTCGTCAATAAAGTCGGCGAACATACCGATGGCGTTGGAGCCGCCGCCGACGCAGGCAATCACCGCATCCGGCAGACGACCTTCTTTTTCACGCACCTGCACTTTGGTCTCTTCACCGATCATGCGCTGGAATTCACGCACGATGGTTGGGAATGGGTGTGGGCCCGCGGCGGTACCGAGCATGTAGTGCGCGGTTTCGTAGCTGCCAGACCAGTCGCGCAGCGCTTCGTTACAGGCATCTTTCAGGGTCGCGGAGCCACTGTGTACCGCGATAACCTCCGCGCCCATCAGGCGCATACGGAACACGTTCGGCGACTGACGCTCGATATCTTTAGCGCCCATATAGATACGGCACTTCAGGCCGAGCAGGGCGCAGGCAAGTGCAGAAGCCACGCCGTGCTGACCGGCGCCGGTTTCGGCGATGATTTCGGTTTTGCCCATTCGTTTTGCCAGCAGCGCCTGGCCCAACACCTGGTTGGTTTTGTGCGCGCCGCCGTGCAGCAGGTCTTCACGCTTGAGGTACAGCGTGGTATTGGTGCCCGCCGTCAGGTTGCGGCACTTAGTTAGCGCCGTTGGGCGGCCAGCATAGTTTTTCAGCAGGTCGGTAAATTCGGCCTGGAAGTCAGGATCTTTCTGCGCGCTAACAAACGCTTCTTCCAGCTGGCGCAGGGCCGGCATCAGAATCTGCGGAACGTACATACCGCCAAATTCGCCGAAATAGGGGTTCAGTAAAGTACTCATTATTGCTCCTTAATATGCGCGCAGCGTCTGAAATACCGAGGCCAGTTTGCTGGCGTCTTTAATACCCGGTTTTGACTCGACACCTGAATTGAAATCCAGCCCGGCGCAGCCGCTTTTGGCTGCGTCTACGCAGTTGTCTGCGCTTAACCCACCGGCCAGCATCACGTTGCTGAGATCCTGACCTTGTAACAGAGACCAATCAAAACGCTGACCGGTGCCGCCCTGACCATTGTCGAAGAGATATTTGTCGACATGATTCAGATTGCGCAATGGCAGCCTGTCGGCCACGCTCAGCGCTTTCCAGATTTGTACCGAATCCGGCAATTGCGCACGCAGAGCGTCAATATAGGTCTGGTCTTCATCACCGTGCAGTTGCACCGCGCTCAGCGATAAGGTGGTGGCAAGCGCGACTACTTCGGCCTGAGGCGTATTGCGAAACACGCCGACGTAGCTCAGCGGCGCGGCGGCTATCACCTCACGGGCCTGCTCCACGCTGACCGCACGCGGTGAGGCAGGAACGAAAATCAGCCCGCCGTAAATCGCACCGGCTTCATAGGCCGCCTGCGCATCCTGTGCGCGGGTCAAGCCACAGACTTTATTTTCCCCCAGCAGCACGCGGCGGACGGCGGCATTGAGGTCGTCATGAGACATCATCGCCGAACCGATCAGGAAGCCGTTGGCGAAGTGGGCCAGCTCGCGAACCTGCGCGTTGGTGTTAATACCGGATTCGCTGATGACCGTCACATCGTGGCCCAGACGCGGCGCCAGCTGACGGGTGCGGTTGAGGTCGATGGAGAGGTCACGCAGGTCGCGGTTATTAATGCCGACGACTTTGGCCTTCAGCGCAATGGCGCGTTCCAGCTCTTCCTCGTTGCTCACTTCGGTCAGCACGCCCATATTCAGACTGTGCGCCACGGCGGCAAGCTGGCGATACTGCTCGTCGTCCAGCACCGAGAGCATCAGCAGGCAGGCATCCGCCTGATGGAAGCGCGCCAGGTAGATCTGGTAAGCGTCGATGATAAAGTCTTTGCACAGAATCGGCTGCGGCGCGATTTGGCTGACGATCGGCAGGAAATCGAAGCTGCCCTGGAAATACTTCTCATCGGTTAAAACCGAAATCGCCGAAGCGTAGTGTTTGTACACGTTGGCGATACGCGCCGGGTCGAAATCATCGCGGATCACCCCTTTCGACGGCGAGGCTTTTTTACATTCCAGAATAAACGCCGTGCGGGTGCCGCGCAGCGCGTCATAGAAACTACGCTGGCTTGGCTGCACATCGTTCTGGAAGGAAGCTAACGGTTGTTGTTGTTTGCGGGCTGCTACCCAAATCGCTTTATCGGCCACGATTTTTGCTAATACGGTCTGCATTTTTTATCCTC
The DNA here is from genome assembly GCF_001654985.1 of Kluyvera georgiana ATCC 51603. Classification (GTDB taxonomy): domain Bacteria; phylum Pseudomonadota; class Gammaproteobacteria; order Enterobacterales; family Enterobacteriaceae; genus Kluyvera; species Kluyvera georgiana. The sequence goes on along the minus strand of NZ_LXEU01000051.1, from coordinate 6,178 downwards.
TTGCCGCTAATGCGGTGACGCGGTCGTAGGCTGCGCCGCTGTGCAACACATCCAGCACTTTCTTGACGTTGGCCTTCAGGTCCTCATGACCGTAAAGGCGCATCAGCATGGCGACGTTAACCGCCACGGCGGACTCATGCGCAGCTTCACCTTTACCTTGTAGTAAGCGCGTCAGAATGTCACGGTTTTCTTCCGGCGTGCCGCCCGCCAGCTCGGCCTGATGGTAAGGCTTGAGGCCAAAGTCGTCGGCGGTCAGCTGATAACTTTTAATTTCGCCGTTGTTCAGTTCGGCCACCACGGTCGGCGCGTGCAGCGAGACTTCATCCATACCGCCGCTGTGGACGACCGCCGCACGTTCATAGCCCAGTACGCGCAGGGTTTCCGCAATCGGCAGTACCAGCTCCGGGCTGTAAACGCCAATCAGCGCCAGCGGCGGGTGCGCCGGGTTAATCAACGGACCCAGCACGTTGAACAGGGTGCGGGTTTTCAGCTGTTGGCGAACCGGCATCGCATGGCGGAAACCGGTATGGTATTTCGGTGCAAACAGGAAGCACACGCCGAGTTCATCAAGAGCCTGACGCGATTTGTCGGCGTTCATGTCCAGATTAATGCCGAAGGCGGCCAGCAGGTCAGATGAACCCGACTTACTGGAAACGCTGCGGTTGCCGTGTTTGGCCACTTTCAATCCACACGCTGCGGCGACAAAGGCGCTGGCGGTGGAGATGTTGATGCTGTTGCTGCCGTCACCCCCGGTGCCGACGATATCGGCAAACGGGTAGTCCGGACGTGGGAACGGCGCGGCGTTTTCCAGCAGCGCAGTGGCGGCACCGGCGATTTCATTCGGGCTTTCACCACGAATTTTCATGCTCACCAGCGCGGCGGCCAGCTGCTCCGGCTTCACTTCACCGCGAACGACCGCAGAGAACAGCACATGGCTCTCCTGCTGGCTCAGCGTTTGCGCCTGATACAATTTTTCCAGAATCGGCTGGAGAGTGTTGCTCCGCTCCAGCTTCTGCAGCGCCCATGCCAGGGTTTGTTCCAGCAGGCGTGCGCCCTGAGTGGTGAGGATCGATTCCGGGTGGAACTGGAAACCGCAAACGCGATCGGCATCGTGGCGAACCGCCATCACCATCCCGTTAAAGTGGGCGTTGATGGTTAAACCTGCCGGAATATTGCTGCCAACCAGCGAGTGGTAGCGGGCGACCGGCAGTGGATTGCTTAAACCGTCGAACATGGCCTGGCCGTCGTGTTCAATGCTGGACGCTTTGCCGTGCAGGATTTCGCCGGCCTGGCCGACGTAGCCACCGTAGGCTTCAACAATGGCCTGATGGCCAAGGCAGATACCGATAATGGGCAGCTTGCCACGCATACGCGTCAGCAGCTCCGGCATGCAGCCCGCTTCCGACGGTGCCCCCGGGCCGGGAGAGAGCATCAGCACCGGGTTGTCCATGGTGCCGAGGCGGTCGATTAAGGTTTGTGCCGGAACGTGGTTACGGTAAATCACCACGTTATGCCCGTTCGCGCGCAGCTGATCTGCCAGGTTGTACGTAAAGGAGTCGATATTATCGAGCAGCAGAATGTCAGCCATCAGAAAATCTCCTGTGCATGATGGGCGGTGGCGATGGCGCGCAGAACCGCACGCGCTTTATTACGGGTTTCATCGGCTTCAGACTGCGGGACAGAATCCAGCACCACGCCTGCGCCGGCCTGTACGGTGGCAATCCCGTTTTCAACAAACGCCGAACGAATAACGATGCAGGTGTCGAGGTCGCCGTGGGCGGTAAAGTAGCCCACCGCGCCGCCGTAGCTGCCGCGACGTTTGCCTTCTGCGGCGGCAATCAGCTGCATTGCGCGAACTTTCGGCGCGCCGCTGAGGGTGCCCATATTCATGCAGGCGCGGTACGCATGCAGCACATCGAGGTCCTGACGCAGTTCGCCGACCACGCGGGAGACGAGGTGCATCACGAAAGAGTAACGGTCTACCTTTGTCAGATCGGCCACGTAGCGGCTACCTGGCGTACAGATGCGGGCCAGATCGTTACGCGCGAGGTCAACCAGCATCAAATGTTCGGACAGCTCTTTGTGGTCGGTACGCATCTCCAGCTCAATGCGGCTGTCGAGGTCACGATCCAGCGAACCGTCGGCACGGCGGCCGCGTGGGCGAGTACCGGCAATCGGGTAGATTTCAATCTGACGGTTGGTGGCATCGTACTTCAGCGAACTTTCCGGCGACGCGCCGAACAGGGTGAAGTCGTTATCCTGCATAAAGAACATGTACGGGCTGGGGTTGCTCTTCTTCAGCACATCATAAGCGGCCAGCGGGGAAGGGCACGGCAGCGAGAAGCGACGAGACGGCACCACCTGGAAAATTTCTCCGGCGCGAATGGCTTTTTGCATTTTGCGCACCACGTCGCCGTACTCTTCGTCGCTTTGATTGGTTTCGCAGCGCATCTCTTTAACGGTGTGTACCGGCAGGGCCGTCGGCGGTTCGTTCAGCTGCTGGCGTACCTGCGCGATGCGCTGCAGCAGGCGATCTTTTTCCGACTCAGACGGGGTAAACAGGCTCGCCTGAATGCGCGTGTTTTTGGTCTGGTGATCGATTACCAGCAGCGTCTCGGCGAGATAGAAGCAGTAGTCCGGGCAGGCAGTGTCGCTTTCAAGCTGCGGTAAATCCTCAAAACCGGCGACCAGGTCATAGGCGAACAGGCCGCCGAAGAACATCGCTTCACGCTCGTCCTGCGGAACGTCGACCAGCTCTTGCAGTAGGCGGAAGGCGTCAAACACCGACAGCGAGCACAGGCGCGCATCTTCATCCAACAGCGCGCTGACCGAAGGGAAACGCAGCACGCGGCCGTTCGGTTGGTGGGTATTCTCCACGCCGGCAGGCAGTGCGGCATCGAGCAGCGGCAGCAGGGACGCGCCGTTATCGGAAAGCGCCTGCAACGTGACGGTATCGCCCAGCGCGGTGATGCGCAGCGCACTATCGACCAGCAGCAGGCTTTTTAAGTCGTTTTTGCTATCAATATCAGCTGATTCAAGCAGCAGCGTCGCCGGGCGCGCGCCGCACAGCTGGTGGAACAGTGCGGTGGGGTTTTCACGGTAAATCGCGTCGCTGGTCAGAAGCTCGAGCATAGGTTTTTGTGTTTGCATCGTTGTTCTCGCCTGTTCTGTCTCTTTTTTGCTTAATAAAAAGCCCGCTCATTGGCGGGCTGGGTATCTGTATGCTTTACGCAGACGTGATGACTCCGCCCTATCGGGAAGTACGCCACCAACCGCCGTGCAGAGCAATCATTTTACGTGTCATTTGCAGATACCTTACTAAGTGAACTTTCGTACTAGTTAACTAGTTCGAGGGGGCAAAGTCAACCCCTGATTTCAGAATTTCCCGTAATCCCGCTATGATAGGCCGCTAACAACGCTGAGTCGTATTAAGGAAGCCGTTTTGAGCGATACCAATTACGCAGTGATTTACGATCTGCACAGCCACACCATCGCCTCGGATGGCCGCCTGACGCCGGAAGAATTGGTGCACCGCGCCGGGGAGATGCGGGTGGGAACGCTCGCTATCACCGATCACGACACCGTCGACGGCATTCCTCGGGCACAGGCGGAAATTGCCCGCGCCGGGCTGCCGCTCACCCTGATTACCGGCGTGGAAATTTCTACGCTGTGGGAAAATCACGAAATTCATATCGTCGGGCTGAATATCGATATTGCCAACCCGACGCTCACCGCCTTTTTAAACGCGCAGATCGATCGCCGACAGCAGCGCGGACAAATGATCGCCGAGCGCCTGGAGAAAGCGCATATTCCGGGCGCCTGGGAAGCCGCGCTGAAAATGGCCGAAGGCGGCGCGGTCACCCGCGGCCATTTTGCCCGCTTTCTGGTCGAGCAGGGCAAAGCCAGCAATATTGGCGATGTTTTCAAAAAATATCTCGCACGTGGGAAAACCGGTTACGTTCCGCCGCAGTGGTGTACAATAAAGGAAGCTATTGATGTCATTCATCATTCGGGTGGCGTAGCGGTCATTGCTCACCCGGGGCGGTATAACCTGTCCGCCAAGTGGCTGAAAAGGTTGCTGGCACACTTTAGCGAACACGGCGGCGACGCGATGGAAGTTGCCCAGTGCCAGCAGGCGCCGCACGAGCGCGCTCAGCTTGCCACCTATGCCCGCGAATACGGTTTACTGGCGTCCCTTGGGTCGGATTTCCATCAACCCTGCCCGTGGATTGAGCTAGGACGTAAACTGTGGTTACCCGCCGGCGTCGAAGGTATCTGGCAGCGCTGGGAGCAGCCGCAGAATACAACTGAGAGGGAAGTATGAGTCAGTTTTTTTATATCCATCCGGATAACCCGCAGGCACGTCTGATTAATCAGGCGGTCGAGATAGTGCGTAAGGGGGGCGTCATCGTTTACCCAACCGACTCTGGTTACGCGCTGGGCTGCAAAATTGAAGATAAAGGCGCGATGGAGCGTATTTGCCGCATCCGTCATCTGCCGGACGGCCACAACTTTACGCTGATGTGCCGCGACCTGTCCGAACTGTCGACCTACTCCTACGTCGACAACGTGGCGTTTCGTCTGATGAAAAACAACACGCCGGGCAACTACACCTTTATCCTGAAAGGGACCAAAGATGTGCCGCGCCGCCTGCTGCAAGAGAAACGTAAAACGATTGGCATGCGCGTGCCGTCCAACCCGATCGCCCAGGCGCTGCTCGAGACGTTAGGCGAGCCAATGCTCTCTACCTCGTTGATGCTGCCGGGCAGTGAATTTACCGAGTCCGATCCGGAAGAGATTAAAGACCGTCTGGAAAAGCAGGTGGATTTGATTATTCACGGTGGTTATCTTGGCCAGCAGCCGACTACGGTGATTGACCTGACCGAGGACTCGCCGGTGGTGCTGCGTGAAGGCGTCGGTGACGTGAAGCCGTTCCTGTAGTCACCTGTACCCGGTGGCGTCTGCCGCCGGGTTATTTCCCTGCCTTGCTAGCGCCACTGAATATTATCTTTGTTGCTTTTCGAAACATTGCACTCTTCGCACATAATTTGCAGGTTGGTGATTTCTAACGCCAACTGTGGGTAGTACGAACGTGGTTTTATATGGTCAACATGCATGACCAGGCCGTTTTTTGGCCCTCGCCCACATACGCAGCAGGTGTTGCCGTAGCGTTTAAATGCCTGGTAGCGCAGCTTACGCCACTCTTTCGAGGCGTAAAATGTGCTGGCTGAGCGCTTCATTTTCTCTTCTGCCTGGCGGCGTCTTTCTTCCTGACTGCGGCGAATCTGCGCAAATAAGCCGAGGTTGTCTTCTTCATCCGTGCGTTTCAGAAATTCGCTATTGGCGAACAGTGTGTCTTCGCGCGTGATGTCTATTTCATGTCCCCATGCATCCCTGGGTTTTAATCGGCCCTGCTTATCATAGCGTTCCCACGCAGCCAGCGTTCGTCTGGCTTTCCGTTCCTGCCATTGATACCAGATGGCAAAGAGTGCGCCGAGCGCCTTTTCAATTACGATCATCTACGTCTAATCCTGGTCCATAATCAATCATATCTGTGGCTTGCCGACAGCCGTGAACTGAGGCAAACGTAACGTGGAAGAGCATTCATCTTAAACTTCGTGTAGTATGTCGGACCACGTTTGTCTGCGTGTGCACATAACGGTGTCCGCAGAAGAAAAAGTATTTACACAACAATAAGTTATTATTTTTATGCTAACTTGTTGTTTCATAAAGTATACCAGACGCCTGTGAAGGCGACACCTGAAGGAAGCTCTATGAGCGATAAAAGCGAAAAACTGCAAAAAGTGCTGGCACGTGCCGGCCACGGCTCCCGTCGTGAAATTGAAACGATTATTGAAGCGGGCCGCGTGAGCGTCGATGGCAAAATCGCCAAGCTGGGCGATCGCGTTGAAGTGATCCCGGGCCTTAAAATTCGTATCGATGGACATCTGATCTCCGTTAAAGAATCTGTCGAACAGATCTGCCGCGTTCTGGCCTACTACAAACCAGAAGGCGAACTCTGTACCCGTAACGACCCGGAAGGGCGTCCGACCGTGTTTGATCGTCTGCCGAAACTGCGCGGCGCGCGCTGGATTGCCGTGGGCCGTCTTGACGTGAATACCTGTGGTCTGCTGTTGTTCACCACCGACGGTGAACTGGCTAACCGCCTGATGCACCC
>NZ_LXEU01000050.1 GCF_001654985.1 Kluyvera georgiana ATCC 51603 | reverse complement strand
TGCTGTTGTTCACCACCGACGGTGAACTGGCTAACCGCCTGATGCACCCAAGTCGTGAAGTTGAGCGTGAGTACGCGGTGCGTGTCTTTGGTGAAGTGGACGACAATAAAGTACGCCAGCTTTCTCGCGGCGTGCAGCTGGAAGATGGCCCGGCAGCGTTCAAAACCATCAAATTCAGCGGTGGCGAAGGCATCAACCAGTGGTACAACGTGACCCTGACCGAAGGCCGTAACCGTGAAGTCCGTCGTCTGTGGGAAGCGGTAGGGGTACAGGTCAGCCGCTTGATCCGCGTGCGCTATGGCGATATCCCGCTGCCGAAAGGGCTGCCGCGCGGCGGTTGGACCGAGCTGGACCTGGCGCAGACCAACTACCTGCGCGAGCTGGTTGAGCTGCCGCCGGAAACCTCGTCAAAAGTGGCGGTGGAAAAAGACCGGCGTCGCATGAAGGCGAATCAGATTCGTCGCGCCGTGAAGCGTCACACGACTACCGGCAATAATGCGAATAACGGCAACCGTCGTTCCAGCACGCGTAATAACCCGAAAGGGTAAGCACCTTCGTTCCGACGGGCCACCGTCGGAACTTTTTCCCCGTATTTCTCTTCTCCTGTGATTCTATTCACACTTCTGTATAAAGACAAAAAACAGGAATTCCTCAGACAAAGAACGCAAAGTGATAAAATAGCGTCCGCCATATACTGATGCCACAGATTACTCAAACAGGTAGCCCGAAATGGAAACAACGAAAAAACTCTCGGCAAGCTATGTGGTTATCGGCGTTAAAGAAAAGATAGGCTATGGCTTTGGCGATTTTGCCTCTAATTTATCCTTCGGTTTCGTTTCGCTTTTTTTTTATTATTCTTCTATACCAATATCTTTGGCATTAGCGCTGTCCAGGCCAGCCTGATCTTTGTTATTGCACGGGTTGTGGACGCCATCTTTAATATTCTGATTGGCTTTGCCATTGATAAAACCCACAGCCGCTATGGCAAGCTCCGTCCCTGGTTATTATATGGATCAATACCGCTTGGGCTGCTGACCGTGTTGTGTTTCCTGCCGCTGGGCGGCGAAGCGAAATTCTGGTTTGCGCTGTGTTCTTACACCATTTATTGTCTGGCCTACACGGCGGTGAACACCCCGTATTCGGCGATGACCAACCGCTTAACCCAGCATGAGGCTTCGCGTTCGTCGCTGTCGGTGTATCGCTTTGTGCTGGCTATCGTCGGCTATCTGATTGTTTCAACCACCGCGGATATCCTTATTTCACCGTTTGACGACAAGCAGATGGGCTACGTTTTCGCCGTCTCCTGCTTTGCACTGCTGGCGACCTTCTTGTTCCTCGCCTGTTTTGGCATGACCAAAGAGCGCGTGGGAGAAGAAGAAGATGCGCCTGCGCCGACCCTGAAAGAAATGTTCCGCGCCGTGATGGGCAATGGCCCTTTGATTAACCTGTCGCTATTTACTGTCTTCTTTTATATCGCCTATACCGTGTGGATGGCGATTGCCATTTACTTTATTAAATACATTATCGGCAATGAAGGTTTTACCTCATCGTTCTTTATGATTCAGTCGGCCGCCTATATTTTAGGAACGGTTGTCTCTGAGAAAGTCATCGCCATGATGGGGAAAAAGAAAATGACACTGCTGGCGCTGCTAATTGGCGTACTGGGCGTGCTGATGCAGTATTTTGTCGCCGGGAATCATATCTGGTTAATTATGACCGGGGTGTGCCTGTTCAGTATTACCTTAGGCATGGGATTCGTCGCCATGTGGTCCATGATTGCGGATACCGTGGAATATGCGGAATGGCATCACGGCGTGCGTACCGAAGGCGCGATATACGGCTTCTTTAACTTTATTACCAAAATTGCAATGGCGATCGGCGGCGGCTGTGCCGGGTGGATGCTGGATTATTACCACTATGATGCCGCCAGCATTAGCGCCAGTGCGTTAAGCGGTATCAATATCCTGATGACGCTGTTCCCCGGCGCCATGTTCGCGATAAGCGCTATTTTTGTCGCCAGCTACTCGCTCGATGAAAAAACCTACCGCGATATCGTTCAGAAAATCAGCCTGCGTAAGCAGAACGCGCTTTAACCTCAGGGAGTCGAGACATGAATCGTGATTTTAAAAACCTTATTGCCGCGATGAGCGCCGAAGACAAAGTGGCGCTGCTCAACGGCAGCGGCCTGTGGCGCACGGCCAGTCTGCCGCAGCACGGTATTGACGATATTGTCATGACCGACGGCACCTACGGCGTGCGCTACAGCAGCGCGCAGAAAGACGGTAGTGAAAAATGGAGTATGGACGATTTTATCTCCGTGATTACCCAAACCGCAGACCAGGCCAACGCCGAGGAATCGGCGGCGAAAGGCGGCAGCGAAGCCTTGTTCAGCGCCTCGCTGCCGGCCACCTGTTTCCCGAACGGCTCAAGCCTCGCCTGTAGCTGGGATATCGACCTGGTCTATCAAATGGGTCAGGCGCTGGGCCGCGAGTGCCAGCATATGGGCGTCGGGATACTGCTGGGGCCAGGTATCAACATTCGCCGCACGCCGCTAGCCGGGCGCGGTTATGAATACTACGCCGAAGATCCGGTTGTCAGCGGGGATATCGCGGCGGCATTGATCAACGGCCTGCAGGATGAAGGCGTTGGCGCCAGCCTGAAGCACTTTGCTGCCAACAACTCGGAGTACCGCCGCACGGAAATGGACTCCATTATTGAAGAGCGTGCGCTGCGCGAAATCTATCTTGCGGGGTTCCAGCGGGCGATCGCGAAGTCGCAGCCGTGGACGGTGATGTCTTCCTACAACCGGCTGAACGGTGTGCAAACGTCACAGGATCCGTTCCTGTTGACCCAGGTGTTGCGTGACGAGTGGGGCTACCAGGGGCTGGTGATGTCCGACTGGTATGGCGTGAAGGATCGTCCCGCATCGCTGCTGGCGGGTAACGATCTGGCGATGCCGGAAACCCGGCGCGATAAACAGACGCTGTTGGCGGCGATTGAATCCGGCGAAGTACCGATGTCGGTGGTCGATCGCGCCTGCCTGCGGATGCTGGAACTGCTGGATAAGGTGCAACGCCACCGTCGCCCCAATGCGCAGGCCGATTTCCCGGCACATCATGCGCTTTCGCAGCAGTTGGCGGCGGAATCCATTGTATTATTGAAAAATGACGACGGGTTACTGCCGTTGCGTCCGGAGAAAACGCCGCGTATTGCCGTGGTGGGTAAACCGGCGCAGGAGCCGGTGATTCAGGGTTCCGGCTGCGCAACGACGGTACCGTATCTGTTTGACCGTCCGTTAGATGAAATTTTCGACCTCGCGGGCGATGATTTCAGCGTGCGGTGGGCGGTGGGCGCGCCTGACGATCTGCGCGATGACGAAGCGGCGTTGGCCCAGGCGAAAGCCGTGGCGCAGGAGGCCGATGTGGCGGTCATCTTCGTCAGCACCGCGGTAGGCGAAGACGGTGAAAACGGTGACCGCCAGGACCTGAATATTCTGGCCGTGCACGAGCGCCTGATTCGCGAGGTAGCCTCTGTGCAGCCGAATGTCGTGGTGGTGCTGGCCAACAGCGATGCGGTGGTGATGCCGTGGCTGGGTGACTGCAAAGCGCTGCTGGAAACCTTCTTTGCCGGGCAGGGTATGGGCCGCGCGGTAGCGGAAATTTTGTTCGGGTTACGTAACCCAAGCGGCAAGCTGACGGTGACGGTACCGAATACGCTGGAAGAGACCCCGGCCTGGCTACAATACCCGGGGGAGAATCTGCGCCACCATTACGGTGAGGGATTATTCGTGGGCTATCGCTACTACGATAAACGCTGTCTGAATCCGCTCTTCCCGTTTGGTTTTGGCTTAAGCTATACGCAGTTTGCCTATGACAATCTGCTGCTGTCGACAACGCGCGTGGGGGCGGATGATACGCTAACCGTCACCGTTGATTTACATAACGTGGGCGCGTATGACGGTAAAGAGGTCGTTCAGCTGTACGTTTCCGCACCAAAAGGCGAGCTGATTCGTGAAGTGCGTGCCTTAAAGGGCTTTACTAAAGTCGCATTGGCCGCCGGGGAAACCCGCCGTGTCAGCCTGCAACTGCCGATCGCCGAGCTTGCCTGCTATCATCCGGGTCTGGCCGATTGGGTTATTACGCCTGGCGAATGGCATCTTCACGTGGGGGCGTCATCCCGCGATCTGCCGCTGAGCGCGACGTTTGAGATTGATTGCCCGCCACGCTACGTGCCGCTGCGCGATGATAACTCGTTGCAACAGCTGATTCAGCAGCCGGAAGCCTTTGCCCGGGTCGTACAGCTGATTGCCGGAAAAAGTCAGATTCCTGCGGAACAGGTACGAGAGAAGCTGATTCGCCTGGTGCCCGATCTGTTCTGCGGTCTGCTGATTGCGCTGACCGAGTTTCTGGCGCTGGACATCGAGCGTGATGAACTGAACGCGGTGTTGGCCGGAACAAACTAACCGCTAATAACAGGAGAAGGCGCGTGTTTCCTTTTTCAGTGACGCATCCTCGCCCGGCCGCCCATGCCGAGCGGCAGACGGCAAGCGGCTACGAGCTGATCGCCTTTGACGCGGAGAAACTCAACGTTTTTGCGGCGGAGGTTCGCTACTGTGAGCCGCACTGGCACCCGGCACCGGAGCTTATTACGGTGCTTCGCGGGCGGTTTTCGCTGGCGGTGGGGCAGCAAAGCGTAGCGCTTCACGCGGGGGAGATGCTGTATATCAATGCCGAAGAGGTACACGCGCTGAGCGCGGAAGAAGACGGCAGCCAACTGGTGACCGTGCAGTTTTCACCGGGACTGTTTGATGAACTGCACCCGGCGCCATTGCTGAACTGGCGAACGCATCGCCACGCCATGACGCCAGCCGACAGTGCCGTTTTCCCCCGGCTACAGTCGCTGCTGGCGCGAATTATGGACAACGATGCGCCGTTTCAGCGCATTGCGGCTATCTATCTGCTGCTGGATGCGCTGGTGGCAGCCGGGCAACCGACTCAGCGGGCTGAAAGTTCGCTGCGGGAAGATGCGATGATTAAAGAGGGGATTGATTACATTAATCAGCACTTCGACCAACCGCTGACCTTGAGCGATGTTGCCGAGCATAGCGGCATGAGCTACTCGTACTTTTCCCGGCTGTTTAAAAAGGTCAGTCGACACAATTTCAAAGAATATCTGACGCTGGTGCGGCTGAACAAAGCCCGCACCCTGCTACGTGATACCCGCACGCCGATCACTGACATCAGCCACAGCTGTGGTTTTCAGGAACATAAGGCGCTGATTGCCGCCTTTAATAAGTACTGTGGGCTGACGCCAACCGAGTACCGTAAACGCTTTCTTTCGCGCCAGAATTTAGCGGAAAGTACGCTGGCACAGGGCGAAGATTGCCTGTGCCTGCCGCTCAACGCCGCGCTGCTCGAGAGGCTAACGCAGCTTAGTAATCAATGCCAATCTGCGCCTTAATTCCGGCTTCAAACGCATGTTTGACGGGGCGCAGTTCACTGACGGTATCGGCATACTCAAGGATGTCCCGGTGGCAACCGCGGCCGGTGATAATGACCGTTTGATGCTGCGGGCGCGCTTTCAGCGCCGTTAAGACTTCTTCCAGCGGCAGATAGTCATAGGCCACCATGTAGGTCAACTCGTCGAGTACGACCATATCCAGCGTCTCGTCGGCCAGCATCCGTTTGGCGTGCTGCCATACGGCAAGGCAGGCTTCCGTGTCGCTTTCGCGGTTCTGAGTGTCCCAGGTAAACCCGGTGGCCATCACCTGAAATTCAACGCCCAGCGGTTCGAGCAGGTTACGCTCACCGTTTGGCCACGTGCCTTTAATGAACTGAATCACCCCGACGTTATGGCCGTGGCCGACCGCGCGGGTGGCGGTACCGAAGGCGGCAGTGGTTTTGCCTTTGCCATTGCCGGTAAACACAATCACGATCCCTCGTGTGTCCTGGGCGGCAGCGACGCGGGCAGCGACGCGCTCTTTCACGCGTTGCTGGCGTTCACGGTAACGTTCATCACTCATTGGGCAATTCCTGGTTTACGCCCGGGTTGGGCATCAAAAGTCATACCGGTTTTCCGGCGGCTATCATCGCCCATCAGCCACAGATACAGCGGCATGATATCGGCAGGGGTTTTGAGCTTCAGCGCATCTTCCGTCGGGAAGGCGCTGGCGCGCATTTTGGTTCGCGTACCACCGGGGTTAATGCAGTTGACGCGCAGCTGACCCTGATACTCTTCGGCCAGCACCTGCATCATACCTTCGGTGGCGAATTTCGACGCCGCGTAGGCTCCCCAGTTGGCACGCCCTTGACGGCCCACGCTGGAGGAGGTGAAGACCAGCGAACCGGCATCCGATTGCAGCAGCAGCGGGAGCAGCGCCTGGGTTAACATAAAGGTACCGTTGACGTTAACCTGCATCACCTGCTGCCAGACCTGCGGATCCTGCTCGCTCATCGGGACCACGTCCCCCAACAGCCCGGCGTTATGCAACACGCCATCAAGACGCGGGTAGTGCAGACCTATCTGCTGCGCGACCTGCTGGCAGTCTTGCGGGGTGCAGGTTAGCAGATCCAGCGTATACCAACGGACCGGTAATTCACTGATATTGCTGATTTCCTGCGCAACTGAACGTAATTTTTCTTCGCTACGACCTAATAAAATGACGCTGGCGCCATAGCGCGCGTAGGTGATAGCGGCTTCTCGCCCGATACCGTCGCTGGCCCCTGTGACCAGGATGATACGATTCTGCAACAAGTCGAGCTGGGGTTGATAGTGCACGGTAGCTCCTCTATGGCCTTTAGTGACCATATTTTATGTACTTTTCATCGCTTTTGGGCTTTATGCCTGAATCTCTTCGCTATTTCAATCGGCGCACCGGAGAGACAACGTCTAATTAACAATTTGCAATGATTTCATTTGCAAAAAAATCATCTGGAAGCGGCCTCGAGGACGGATACTCCAGTCGAGACGTACCGGACGCGGTGTTGTACACTGAGCGACAGATTATGTGATTTTTGTACAAGGTGGATGTGTGGAATTACTTTTTCAATATGGTCTATTTCTCGCGAAGATCGTGACGGTTGTCATCGCTATTGCCGTCATTGCCGTGCTGATTGTCAATCTGACGTCGCGCAAGCGGCAGCGCGGCGAACTGCGGATCACCAACTTAAGCGAGCAGCACAAGGACATGCAGGAAGATTTAGCCGTCGCGCTGCTCGACGGGCCGCAGCAGAAGCTGTGGCATAAAGCGCAAAAGAAAAAACTGAAGCAAGAAGCAAAGGCGGCAAAAGCCAAAGCGAAGCAGGGTGAAAGCGCGGTCTCCGGCAAACCGCGCGCGTGGGTGCTGGATTTTAAAGGCAGCATGGATGCCCACGAAGTCGCCTCGCTGCGTGAAGAGATCACCGCCGTGCTCACGGTCGCTACACCGCAGGATCAGGTGGTGCTGCGCCTTGAGAGCCCCGGCGGCGTGGTGCACGGTTATGGGCTAGCGGCCTCCCAGCTGCAACGTATTCGCGATAAGCAGATCCCGCTGACGGTCGCAGTCGATAAAGTCGCGGCCAGCGGCGGCTACATGATGGCCTGCGTGGCGAATAAAATCGTCGCGGCGCCGTTCGCCATCCTCGGTTCGATTGGCGTGGTCGCGCAGATCCCAAACCTCAACCGTTTCCTGAAAAATAAAGATATCGACGTTGAGCTGCACACTGCGGGTCAGTACAAGCGTACGCTGACGCTGCTGGGCGAAAACACCGACGAAGGGCGACAGAAGTTCCGCGAAGAGCTGAACGAAACCCATCATCTGTTTAAAGATTTTGTGAAAACAATGCGTCCGACGCTGGATATCGAGCAGGTGGCAACCGGTGAACACTGGTACGGCTCTCAGGCGCAGGAAAAAGGGCTGGTTGATGAAGTGGGCACCAGCGATGAACTTCTGCTGGGGCTGATGGCCGACCACGAAGTGGTCAACGTTCGCTACACGCGACGTAAGAAAATGATGGACCGCTTTACCGGCAGCGCCGCGGAAAGCGCGGATCGTCTGATGATGCGCTGGTGGCAGCGCGGGCAAAAACCGATGCTTTAAGCCACTATAGCCCAAAAATAATCACGCCCGGTAAACGTTGTTTACCGGGCGTGTTCTTTTGGCTCAGGCGACGGCCTTAAGCTCAGTCAACCAGGTGATATTTTTCAGACAGCTCGTGGGCGAGATATTTGAACATATTAAACACCGCCGTGCTTTTCGGCGTAGGCAGGCCCTGTTCATCCAGGAAGTACTCGCCGCTGAAGACCAGCACGCCGTTGCGTTGCTCAACGCCGGTAGCTTCAATGCCGGCTAAAGTATCTTCGTGTTCGCGAATAAGGCGATTGGCTTCAATCAGCAGCGTCTGGCGATCGATAGGTTGGCTATTATTTGACATATTCAACTCCTCAAAATTCTCGCGCTAGTTTACGCCGGGTGCCCGTCGTGGGCAAATATTCCCGACGTTTACCAGGGGCAACGATTTTACCGCAGAGTTGGCAGGATGGGTGTTTGCATGCTAATAAAGTTGCGTAACGAATTTTATCAGGTACAGTGTGACGCTTTCGGCAATCTGGCAACAGATTTGCTTGACATTCGACCGAATATTCTTCGTGCTATAGCTCCTGACGAAAAAAAGTCTGTGAACTCAGCCATCTGCGTGCTTACATCAAAAGCCGGTCAGTAAAGGGTTGATATCTATTGGCGTTGCCGCAACATACAAGGCTCGTCGCCAGTGGAATGTGGAACATGTGCGATGTATTCCTGGAAGAATCAAATTAGGTAAAGGTGAATATGGGTAAAGCTCTCGTTATCGTTGAGTCCCCGGCAAAAGCCAAAACGATCAATAAGTATCTGGGTAATGACTACGTGGTTAAGTCCAGCGTCGGTCATATCCGCGATTTGCCGACAAGTGGCTCAGCCGCCAAAAAGAGCGCTGACTCTACCTCCACCAAAACGGCCAAAAAGCCTAAAAAGGATGAACGAGGCGCGCTGGTTAACCGCATGGGCGTCGACCCATGGCATGACTGGGCGGCACACTATGAAGTGCTGCCAGGCAAAGAAAAGGTAGTTTCGGAACTCAAACAGCTGGCGGAAAAAGCCGACCACATCTATCTCGCAACCGACCTTGACCGCGAAGGGGAGGCCATTGCGTGGCACCTGCGGGAAGTGATCGGCGGTGATGAAACGCGCTATAGCCGCGTGGTGTTTAACGAAATAACCAAGAATGCGATTCGCCAGGCGTTTGAAAAGCCGGGCGAACTGAATATCGACCGTGTTAACGCTCAGCAGGCGCGTCGCTTTATGGACCGCGTTGTGGGCTATATGGTTTCGCCGCTGCTGTGGAAAAAAATCGCTCGCGGTTTGTCTGCCGGTCGCGTGCAGTCGGTTGCCGTGCGTCTGGTGGTTGAGCGTGAGCGTGAAATCAAAGCCTTCGTTCCGGAAGAATTCTGGGAAGTGGACGCGAATACCACTACGCCTGGCGGCGATGCTCTGGCGCTGGAAGTCACCCATCAGGGCGACAAGCCGTTCCGTCCGGTTAACCGCGACGAAACCATGGCGGCGGTCAGCCTGTTGGAAAAAGCCAGCTACAGCGTGCTGGAGCGTGAAGATAAGCCGACCAGCAGCAAGCCGGGCGCGCCGTTCATCACCTCAACGCTGCAGCAGGCCGCCAGCACGCGTCTGGGCTTCGGCGTGAAGAAAACCATGATGATGGCGCAGCGTCTGTATGAAGCGGGCTACATCACCTACATGCGTACCGACTCCACCAACCTGAGTCAGGACGCGGTGAACATGGTTCGCGGCTATATTAGCGATAACTTCGGCAAGAAATACCTGCCGGAAAATCCGAATCAGTACGCCAGCAAAGAGAACTCGCAGGAAGCGCACGAAGCGATTCGTCCTTCCGACGTTGCCGTGCAGGCGGAAGCGTTGACAGATATGGAAGCGGACGCGCAGAAGCTGTACCAGCTGATCTGGCGCCAGTTCGTGGCTTGTCAGATGACGCCAGCGCAGTATGACTCCACGACGCTGATCGTGAAAGCGGGCGACTTCAAGCTCAAAGCGCGCGGCCGTACCCTGCGCTTTGACGGCTGGACTAAAGTCATGCCGGCATTGCGCAAAGGCGATGAAGACCGCACGCTGCCGATGGTGAACCAGGGCGACAAGCTCAGCCTGGTGGAACTGATACCGGCCCAGCACTTTACCAAGCCGCCTGCGCGCTTTAGCGAAGCGTCTCTGGTGAAAGAGCTGGAGAAACGCGGTATCGGCCGTCCGTCCACCTATGCGTCGATTATTTCGACCATTCAGGATCGCGGCTACGTGCGCACTGAAAACCGTCGCTTCTACGCCGAAAAAATGGGTGAGATCGTCACCGACCGTCTGGAAGAGAACTTCCGCGATCTGATGAACTACGATTTCACCGCGCAGATGGAAGACCATCTCGACCGCGTGGCGAATCACGAAGCCGAGTGGAAGCAGGTGCTGGACCTGTTCTTTGGCGACTTCACCAAGCAGCTGGAAACCGCTGAGAAAGCACCGGAAGAGGGCGGCATGCAGCCGAACCAGATGGTGCTGACCAGTA
The DNA here is from genome assembly GCF_001654985.1 of Kluyvera georgiana ATCC 51603. GTDB lineage: Bacteria > Pseudomonadota > Gammaproteobacteria > Enterobacterales > Enterobacteriaceae > Kluyvera > Kluyvera georgiana. The sequence continues at coordinate 50,394 of NZ_LXEU01000050.1, read as the reverse complement.
TTGATTGCCCAACCTGCGGACGCAAAATGGGTATCCGTACCGCCAGCACCGGCGTGTTCCTCGGCTGCTCTGGCTACGCGCTGTCGCCGAAAGAGCGCTGCAAAACCACCATTAACCTGGTGCCGGAAAACGAAGTGCTGAACGTGCTGGAAGGCGACGACGCTGAAACCAACGCGCTGCGCGCCAAACGCCGTTGCCAGAAATGCGGCACGGCAATGGACAGCTACCTGATCGATCCGAAGCGTAAGCTGCACGTCTGCGGTAACAACCCGACCTGCGACGGCTACGAGATTGAAGAAGGCGAGTTCCGCATCAAAGGCTATGACGGCCCGATCGTTGAGTGTGAGAAATGTGGCTCCGAAATGCACCTGAAAATGGGGCGCTTCGGCAAGTACATGGCCTGCACCAACGACGAATGCAAGAACACGCGTAAAATTCTGCGTAACGGTGAAGTCGCGCCGCCGAAGGAAGATCCGGTGCCGCTGCCAGAGCTGCCGTGCGAGAAGTCCGACGCATATTTCGTGCTGCGTGACGGCGCTGCTGGGGTGTTCCTGGCCGCTAACACCTTCCCGAAATCACGTGAAACGCGCGCGCCGCTGGTGGAAGAGCTGTTCCGCTTCCGCGACCGTCTGCCGGAGAAACTGCGTTATCTGGCCGATGCGCCGCAGCAGGATCCTGCCGGTAACAAAACGATGGTACGTTTCAGTCGTAAAACCAAACAGCAGTATGTTGCCTCTGAAAAAGACGGTAAAGCGACGGGCTGGTCAGCGTTCTTCGTTGACGGCAAATGGGTCGAAGCGAAAAAGTAACGTTCCACGCAAAAACTTCACAAAGGGCCGCTGTGCGGCCCTTTTTTATAACCTCGTTATTATTTTTTGTTTCCATCTATACACACTTGCTATAAATGATATAGTGGTTATAGCAGATGCATTTCTTATGATTAAATCGTCTTTATGAGCGCTTTCTGAGTACAGACTGGATACAACCGCATGAAATTACAGCAGCTCCGCTATATCGTTGAGGTGGTTAATCACAACCTTAATGTTTCCTCTACCGCTGAAGGGCTTTACACCTCGCAGCCGGGTATCAGTAAGCAGGTCAGAATGCTGGAGGATGAGCTGGGTATTCAGATTTTCGCCCGCAGCGGCAAGCATCTGACGCAGGTCACTCCGGCAGGTCAGGAGATTATCCGTATTGCTCGGGAAGTGCTGTCGAAAGTGGACGCCATCAAGTCTGTTGCGGGCGAACATACCTGGCCGGATAAAGGCTCGCTGTACGTCGCTACGACGCACACCCAGGCGCGTTACGCGCTACCGGGCGTGATTAAAGGCTTTATTGAACGATATCCGCGCGTGTCGCTGCATATGCATCAGGGGTCGCCAACCCAGATTGCCGAAGCGGTTTCCAAAGGCAACGCCGACTTCGCGATTGCGACCGAAGCGCTGCACCTGTATGACGATCTGGTGATGCTGCCTTGCTATCACTGGAACCGTTCTATTGTGGTGACGCCGGAACACCCGCTGGCCTCCAAAACATCGGTCACGATTGAAGAACTGGCGCAGTATCCGCTGGTGACCTACACCTTTGGCTTTACCGGGCGCTCTGAGCTGGACACCGCGTTTAACCGCGCGGGCCTGACGCCGCGTATTGTCTTTACCGCCACCGATGCCGATGTGATTAAAACTTACGTGCGGCTGGGGCTTGGGGTAGGGGTGATTGCCAGCATGGCCGTCGATCCTATCTCCGATCCGGATCTGGTTAAGCTCGATGCAGACGGTATTTTCAGCCACAGCACCACGAAGATTGGCTTCCGTCGCAGCACCTTCTTACGAAGCTACATGTATGATTTCATTCAGCGCTTTGCCCCACATCTGACCCGCGACGTGGTCGATACCGCGGTAGCGCTGCGCTCCAATGAGGACATTGAAGCCATGTTCAAAGATATTAAGCTACCGGAAAAGTAATCTTCCATGATTATCCGCCCCCGGGTATCGGGGGCGAAAAGGCTTATATTGTCCACCCCAATCCCCTGATTTTTATCCCTCATCCGTCCATCGTCGAGATTAAGAATTGTTTCTATTGGCAACATCGCAGCAAAAGTAGAAATAAATTTAACGTTAAGCAAACTTCTCTACTCAAATATCCCTTCAGCGTCAAAAGAATAAATAAATCTCTCTCCAGGATTCGTAAAATCGCTGGATTTTTGCTTAAAATTTACTTAGGATTTATCTCATTGATGATTAGTTGTAACAATTAATTGGTGTGAAAATGATAAGTAATATCGATTTTGAGAGGCATGTAATGGCGTCAGAAAATAAAGAACCGGGCGTGAAGCGCAAAGCATGGCTAAGCGTATTCCTGGGTTCTGCGCTGTTCTGGGTGGCTGTCGCACTGCTGATCTGGAAGTTCTGGGGCTAACCATGCTGACGTCTGAACGCGTTAAACCGGCGAAGCCCCGCGCGCCGGCGGCAAAGAAACCCGTTGAGAATAATAATAAGGTCAATGTCCCGGACGAGTGGAAATTGACGCCTGAGCAAAAAGAGTTTATCGAACTGTTCAATCAGGATGAGAATAAGAAACAGTAACTCCAGGGTTATTGCTCATTTTTCTTTCCCTACTGCTATATTCAGAAAATCCTTCCCCTGCTATTTATTTCCCTTCGTCTCTTTTTTAATAAAGTGTTGATGCATTTATCAATCTGAGCCCTTTTCCGGCGTGTTCGGGTCGTTGTGTTATCTTTAATAGAGGCTCTGAGGAGTGTCAGAGTGTGCAATTCCCGTCATTTAAGGAGGAGCTATGTCGTCAACCCTACGAGAGGCCTGCAAGGAAACGCTACAGGTCGACAATAAAACCTACCACTACTACAGCTTAGCGCTGGCCGCAAAGACCCTTGGCGATATCGCCCGCTTGCCGAAATCACTCAAAGTTTTACTGGAAAACCTTCTGCGCTGGCAGGATGGCGACTCGGTGACTGCCGACGACATTCAGGCGCTGGCGGGCTGGCTGAAAAACGCCCATGCCGACCGGGAGATTGCCTATCGTCCCGCCCGTGTGCTGATGCAGGATTTTACCGGTGTACCGGCAGTGGTGGATTTGGCTGCCATGCGCGAGGCGGTGAAGCGCCTTGGTGGCGATACCCACAAGGTGAACCCTTTGTCGCCGGTCGATTTGGTGATTGACCACTCGGTCACCGTAGACCGCTTTGGCGATGAGGATGCCTTCGAGGAAAACGTGCGGCTTGAAATGTCGCGCAACCACGAACGCTACACCTTCTTACGCTGGGGGCAGCAGGCGTTCAGTCGCTTCCGCGTGGTACCACCGGGCACCGGTATTTGTCATCAGGTTAACCTTGAATATCTGGGGCAGGCGGTGTGGAGTGAACTGCAGGGCAATGAATGGGTGGCCTACCCGGACACGCTGGTCGGTACCGATTCCCACACCACCATGATTAACGGCCTGGGCGTGCTGGGCTGGGGGGTTGGCGGTATTGAAGCGGAAGCGGCGATGCTCGGGCAGCCGGTCTCCATGTTGATTCCCGATGTTGTCGGCTTCAAGCTGACCGGCAAGCTGCGTGAAGGGATTACCGCCACCGACCTCGTGCTCACCGTCACCCAAATGTTGCGCCAGCTTGGCGTGGTGGGGAAATTTGTTGAATTCTACGGCGATGGACTGGATTCACTGCCGCTGGCCGACCGCGCGACTATCGCCAATATGGCTCCGGAATACGGGGCAACCTGCGGTTTCTTCCCGATTGATGACGTCACGCTCTCCTACATGCGCCTGAGCGGGCGCAGCGATGAACAGGTGGCGCTGGTGGAGGCCTATGCCAAAGCGCAGGGCATGTGGCGGCACGCTGGCGATGAGCCGGTCTTCAGTCAGACGCTGGCGTTGGATATGGGCGATGTCGAGGCGAGCCTCGCCGGGCCGAAACGCCCGCAGGACCGCGTCGCGCTGGGCAACGTGCCGAAAGCGTTTAACGCCACGACTGAACTGGAGGTGAACGGTGCAGGTACAGCAAAGCCGGCCGTCGCCTTTAGCCTCAACGGCGAGCAGTATGCATTGCCGGAAGGGGCGGTCGTGATTGCCGCGATTACCTCGTGTACCAACACCTCGAACCCGAGTGTGCTGATGGCCGCCGGGCTGCTGGCGAAAAATGCCGTTGCGCGCGGATTAAAGCCGAAGCCGTGGGTCAAAGCGTCGCTGGCGCCGGGGTCGAAGGTGGTGTCGGAATACCTGGCCTATGCCGGGCTGACGCCGTATCTTGACCAGCTGGGCTTTAACCTGGTTGGCTACGGCTGTACCACCTGTATTGGTAACTCAGGCCCATTGCCCGATCCGATTGAAAGCGCGATCAAACAAGGCGATCTGACCGTTGGTGCGGTGCTTTCCGGCAACCGTAACTTTGAAGGTCGTATCCATCCGCTGGTAAAAACCAACTGGTTGGCCTCGCCGCCGCTGGTGGTTGCTTACGCGTTGGCGGGTAATATGACCGTCGATCTGACGCGGGATCCGCTAGGAGAAGATAGTCAGGGGAGAGCGGTATACCTGAAGGATATCTGGCCGGGCAGCGATGAAATTGCGCGCGCGGTGCAGCAGGTATCGACCGATATGTTCCACAAAGAGTACGCGGCGGTGTTTGCCGGCACGCCAGAGTGGCAGGCGATCGACGTGCCTGCCTCGGACACTTACCGTTGGCAAAATGACTCCACCTATATTCGCCTGTCGCCGTTCTTTGACGAGATGGGCGCGATCCCTGAACCGGTGAAAGATATTCATGGTGCGCGCGTGCTGGCGATGCTTGGCGACTCGGTCACCACTGACCATATTTCCCCGGCAGGGAGCATCAAGGCGGATAGCCCGGCAGGGCGTTATTTGCAGGAAAATGGCGTGGCCACCCGCGACTTTAACTCCTACGGTTCCCGTCGCGGCAACCATCTGGTGATGATGCGCGGTACGTTCGCCAATATTCGTATCCGCAACGAGATGGTGCCCGGTGTGGAAGGGGGCATGACGCGCCTGCTGCCCGGAAATGAGGTGATGTCGATCTACGATGCGGCGATGCATTATCAGGCGCAGGGCACGCCGCTGGCGGTGATTGCGGGTAAAGAGTATGGCTCGGGTTCCAGCCGCGACTGGGCGGCGAAAGGCCCGCGCTTGCTCGGAGTCCGCGTGGTGATTGCAGAGTCGTTTGAACGTATCCACCGTTCCAACCTTATCGGTATGGGCATACTGCCGCTGGAGTTCCCGCAGGGCCAAAGCCGCAAAACGCTGCAGCTCACCGGCGAGGAAAGGATTGATATCGCCGGGCTACAGCAACTGAAGCCGGGGGCAACGATCCCCGTCGTGCTCACCCGGGCAGATGGTCAGCAGCAAACCGTGCTGTGCCGCTGCCGTATCGATACGGCGACCGAGCTAACCTACTACCAGAACGACGGTATTTTGCACTATGTGATTCGTAATATGTTGAGCTAAAAAAAACGGGGCCGATGGCTGGCCCCAAAACAGACGATTGCAAAAGTAAACGCTAACGTGGCATGTAGAACAGAAGCAGTGCGATAGCGCCGCCTGGCGCTATCGCGAAAACGGATTATTTAAAGGTGTAGACCACCCCCATACGCAGACGGAACTGACGTTCGGTGGACTTGGACGAGCGCCCTATATCGCCGAAAGTAACGTACGGTTTCCACTCTTTCTTATCACCCAGCAAGTAGTCAAACTGCCACTCCTGCTCGTAGTCGTAGTGCTGGTTGCCCCAGAGAATTTCATCGCCGTGCTTATAGATAAATTTATAGGTAGTGGAGAAACGGTCCCAGGTGTAACGCAAATAGATATCGCCACGGTTTACCGTACGATGTTTGTTGGTGCTACAGGATTTATCACCGTTATAGCCGCAGTCGGGATCGTTGGCATAATCGGTCATTTCAAAACGGTACATCCCGCCGATGGCCCAGTTTTCATTAAAGGTATACCAGGGCACGAAGCCAAATTTCCATTCTGTACGTTCGTTGTTGAATTCTGGTTGAATTAGTGGCGATATTTTGAAGTTGTCAAATATAAAAACGCGGGAGAGAGTAAGCTCAACCGCGTTGATCACCGGATCAGAAAACATTTTGTCTTTGGTGTCTTTGCCACCTGTTTTATATTTTGTTTCTATTGAAAAATTAAAATTATTCGGCAGGGCCGCTGACATGTTCAACTTGTCATAATGCGTCCGGTCGCGCGTTCGATATTCGTGTCGATAATCCAGACTTAGTGCTTTAATCGGTGATGAACCTTCCTCTGCCAGTGCAACCTGGCTAACTAATAAGACGCATCCTGCCATAAGGTATTTACGAGATAACATATTTTCCCTCTTATTGTTTAGACCACGAGATAAAGTCGTACATAAATGCTCCACCCTGGAGTCGGAAGGTAACGGTATTATTGCCATTAACCATCTTGTCCGCAGGCAGTTCTATTTTTTCGTTATGGTATTTACCGCTACGGGTTGCGCCACGGTAAATGGCCTTATCGTTTTCGTATGTCAGCGTTTTAATGACTTTATTATTTAACAACACCTGCATGACGGGTTTGGTTGGGTGGTCCATACCGAAGTTACTGACCGCGGCGAACGCGACGTTTAAATAACGGGGCTGACGATCGGCGGTATCGCTAAAGCGAATCGACCAATCGCCGGGCTGGGTCTGCGCGTAATACCAGTCCTGATGCGGGTCGCTGCGTCCGATATCGAACGTCAGACTGGCGGGGACGCGATGCTGCCACTGCCAGCCTCGTGGAGCATTGCCGAAGCGGAACTCGCTGGCTGAACGGTCGGACTGGCCGATGGACCACAGCGGCGCGACGAAGGGCGGCAGCGTAATGTCTGCCAGCACCGTAGCATCATCCTGAATGTTGACCGTAGTGCTGTACAGCAGCCCGGGGCGCTGGCCTTCGCTGGCATAAACATCAAGCCGATACTGGCCTTTTACCACGTTGTTGAAGGCGATTCGGCCCTGCGCGTCACTGGTGCTGCTCCAGGCATAGCCCAGGGTCTGGAGATCGGTCGGCTCGGTGAGTGAGGAACTGAGGGTGACATTGACCTTTGTCGGCGAGAGCACTCGGCCAAGCACTTCGGCGCGTTGGGTGCTATAGCGGTCGTCTTTCACCCACGTGTAGGGCCAGGCGCGCTGTTCGGCAAGCGCCTGACGCTGGACGTCCTGCTTCAGCGTTTCGGCATCGCCCTGATTGAAGTACATAAACCACGGGCCGTATAGCTTCTGCCAGCCCGGCGGCGCAATCATATCGGGAGAGCCAAGGTGCGCGCCGGTCAGGTAGTTGAGGACGATGGCATCCTGATGAACCAGCAACTCTTGCTTGTTGCTGTCGCCGGAAAAGTACTCCGGTGAGGCGGGGATCAGCCATGCGCCGAGCCCGTCGCCATAGACTCCCCAGAAAGGCAGCTGTCGCTGATAGCCGGCGAAATCATACTTGCTATAGACGTCACCAGAGGGTAAACGCCAGGTTTCATCCTGGATTTTGGGTAACTTTTCTAATGCGCTATACAGCAAAGGCACGCCGTCACGCTGGCTGTTAAACAGATGATTCAGGCGCAGAGGGTCAAAGCGATATACCACCCGAAGCTCACTGACTAATACCGGTTTGGGTGTTTTATTTTCCGCCACGACGTAGCTATAAAATCCGTTGCTGCCTTGCGGGATAATATAGTGATATTCCAGCGCGAGTTTCTCAGGGTTTTCTCCCTGAAACATAATGTGCAGCCGCTGTGGAGTATTTTCGATGAGCGTGAATTTGTTGGCAATAAATGGTGTAACGCGCCCTGAGTGATAATCAAGGTAACCGCTGCGAATTTTATCAGGATCGCGCTGGGTGCCGGATAAATGTGCCAGCAGGTTATTATTGCCCATCTTCAGATGGGTGATATTTCCCGATGCTGCAAGGGTGATTTTCAATTTGCCATTATCAATAAGATATTTATCTTGCTGTTTTTCAAACTTAACGGCCCATGCTGGCGATATTGCCGTGGAGAGCAATATCGCCAGCATAGATGCAGTAGACGTTAGCCTCATATTATTCACTCTTGTGGATAGCTGTGTCGGAACAGTTAATCATCTATGACGTCATTAAAACCTTTATAAAATAACCAGCCACAACCCTGTTTTTGTCGGAAATACAAAGAATGGGATTTAATCGGTTAAGAATGTGAGCATTCCTGTGATTATTAATGATAACGCTGCAACCTTGATTAATGCGTCACTCGTCGTCGTATTTTGTCCTTATTTCAAAGGTTATTTCCTGACGCCGTTGGCATGCTGATGTCTGCGTCTGGTAGGACTGCTTCACAGACGCGCTGACATTCTGAGCTGTCAGTTCACCGTCCACGCCTGATATTGAGGAAACTATGGCCAAGGGTGATATCACTCCGCTTGCTTTTATTACTGAAACCGATCCGGTGACCGGCGTTCGCGTTATGCGCTTAACGCCACTGGGGCGCATTTTTCATCGCAACTATTTCTATCAAAAGTGCTTTTTACAGGGAGGAACACAACTGCTGATTGGCGGCGTTGAACAGGGTAACTGGAACTACTGGCTGCTCGATCTTGAGCAGTGCACGCTGCGCCAGCTCACCGATGGGGCTGGCGATAATAGCTTTGACGGGTTTATCACTGATGACGATAGCGGGCTGATCTTTATGCGCCACAACCGGCAAATCGTGCGTGTAGAGCTGGATACCTTGCAGGAACAGGTACTGTACCAACTGCCTGCCCAGTGGGTAAGCACCAGTGCCTGGGCGCCCGACAGCAGTGGCCGCAAAATGATCGGCATGTCGCTGTCGGCGGAAAGTTATCTGCCGTTGCACGACTGGAGCGATTTCCAGCGACAGTATCATATGAACCCGACCACGCGCTGTGAAGTCATCGACCTTGCTTCCGGTCGCAGCGAACAACTGTTTGAAGAGCCGCGCTGGTTAGGACACCCCGGTTTTCGCCCCGGCGATACCGATACCATCATGTACTGTCATGAAGGACCGCACGATCTGATTCGCAACCGTATCTGGTTGCATCAGCGTCAGACGGGGCTTTCCGCGCCGGTGAGCCAGGACGAAGAGGAAACCTTTACCCATGAGTTCTGGGTGCCGGACGGTTCGCGCATCATTTTCGTCTCCCTGCATAAAGAGACACATCAGCGCCATATTTGCCAGACGTTGGCGGGCAGCACGCGGAGCGAAAAGGTAATGCAGATGCCCGCTTGTTCACACCTGATGAGCAATTTTGATGGCTCGCTGCTGGTGGGTGACGGCTGCGGAACGCCGGTGGATCTCACCGACGAGGGCGGCTATGCGACGCTGACAGACCCCTGGCTCTACCTGTTTAAGCCGGGTGAGAAGCAAACGCGGCGGATTGTCCGCCACGATACCTCATGGCGAGTGATTGACGGCCAGTGTCAGGCAAGCCATCCACACCCGTCGTTTAGCCCGGATCTGCGCCACGTACTTTATACCTCCGATCGCGAGGGATTACCTGCTGTTTACCTGGCGGATGTCTCCGCACTGCTGACAGGACGTTTATGATGAAAAAAATAGCACTCTCGCTGCTGCTGGCCTGCGGCGGCATATTTTGCATTGCGCCGGCGATAGCGGACGATAGCGACAGCGTGACCCTGCGCGTCTCCTGGTGGGGGGCGAACTCGCGTCACCAGAACACCCTGAAAACTATTCGCGCCTTTGAGCAGGCGCATCCCAACATTAAGGTGAAGGCTGAATACACCGGCTGGGACGGTTTCGTTTCACGCCTCTCCACCCAGATTGCAGGGAAAAATGAACCGGACGTCATGCAGCTTGACTGGAGCTGGATACAGGTGTTCTCACGATCCGGTGATGGCTTTTACGATCTCAATCAGCTTAGCAAAGAGGTCGGGCTGGAAAACTATGCGGGCAAGCTGGGGACCGTGACGGTGAACGGCAAAGTGCAGGGGCTGCCCGTTTCACTGGTGGCACCCATTCTCTACTACAACACCGAAACATGGAAAAAGGTCGGGCTGGCCTACCCGAAAACCTGGGATGAGCTGTACGCCGCCGGTAAGATCTTTAAAGAGAAGCTTGGCGACAATGACTATCCGGCTATCGTCACCACCTCAATGGAACTCATTAATTCGTGGATGGTGCAGAAATACAACCAGCCGATGCTCAACGAAAAAGGAGAGTTCACCTATAGCGAGGCGCAGTGGCTGGAATTTGTCAAAGTCTATCAGAAGCTGGTGAACGAACACGTCCTGCCGAGTCAGAAGTATATTCAGTCGTTTGGTAAAGCGCAGCCGTTCGAAATGAAGCCGTGGATCAACGGCGAATTCGGCGGCTCTAACCTGATGAGTTCGGCAGTCGCTAAGTATGAAGATACCCTGGCGCCACCGGCAAAACTGGAGGTGGGGCCATATCCGCTGCTGTCGGGGGCGAAGGATGCAGGGTTATTTATCAAACCGTCGATGATATTCGCCATTAGCCGTAACACGAAGCATCCCAAAGAGGCGGCGATGCTGATGAATTACATGTTTAATCAGCCGCAAGGCGTCGCGCTGATGGGGCTGGAGAGAGGCTTTCCGGTGAGTAAAGCGGCGGCGGACTACGTGATGAATAACACGATGGCACAGCCGGACGACCCGGTGATTACCGGCCTGAAACTGGTGGAGAGCATGCCGTCGGATAACGTCTACGTCTCGCCGTACTTTAAAAACCCGGAGATCGAACAGTACTGGCTGGATCTGACCCAGCGGATTGACTACGGCAAAATCAGCCCTGAAGACGCCGCCAAAGAGTTCGAACGTACCGCCAAGCGCGCGCTGCGCAAACATACACCGATGAAATAAGAGGTTTTCATGGGCAGAGAGCAACTGCAGTTTAGCGCTGAACAGACGGTGCAGATGACGGAAAAGCTGATTGATGCGCTGGTGAATATTCGTGATGAAAACGGTGCGTTTCTCATGACGCTGACGGATGGCAGGGTGGTAGACACCAAAGGGTGGGGCGGATGGGAATGGACTCACGGCATCGGGCTGTACGGCCTGTGGCAATACTGGCTGCAGACGCGTAACCCGCGCTGGATGGCGATTATCGAACAGTGGTTTACCGACCGTTTTCGCGAAGGTACGCCGACTAAAAACGTCAATACCATGGCGCCAATGCTGACGCTTGCCGCATTGTACGAAGAGACTGGCTATACGCCATGGCGGCGTTACATCGATATCTGGGCCAACTGGGTGATGCATGACATGCCGCGTACCGAGCTGGGTGGCCTGCAGCATATGACCTTCAATTTCGCGCATCATCAGCAACTATGGGACGATACGCTGATGATGAGCGTGATGCCGCTGGCGAAGGCCGGGCTGGTGCTCAATCGTCCACAGTGGGTGGACGAGGCTAAGCGTCAGTTCCTGCTGCATTCGCAGTACCTGTGCGATGCGCCGACCGGGCTGTGGTATCACGGCTGGAACTTTGAGGGGCGCCATCACTATGCTAACGCGCTTTGGGGGCGCGGCAACAGCTGGGTGACGGTGGCCATCCCGGACTTTATCGAGATGCTCGACCTGCCGAAAGGCGACCCGGTGCGTGAGTTCTTGCTGGGCCAGTTGGCGCGGCAGGTAGCGGCTTTGGCGCAGCGGCAGGATAGAGAAAGTGGGTTATGGCACACGCTGCTGGATGACCCGCATTCTTATTTGGAATCGTCGGCTTCAGCGGGTTTTGCGTATGGCATTCTGAAAGCGGTGCGTCTGCGCTATATCGATAAACGTTTTCTCACTACGGGGATTGCCGCTGCGGAAGGCGTGATGCGGCAGATTAGCCCGCAGGGTGAACTGGCCAATGTTTCTTTCGGTACAGGGATGGGTAAGGATCTTGACTACTATCGCAATATTGAACGTACCACCATGCCTTATGGGCAGGCGATGGCGATGCTGGCGTTGATCGAGTATCAGAATCTGTTTATCTGAACCATGAACGGCGCTCCGGTCTATGACTGGAGCGCGCTGCGGTGGCTGATCAGCGGGAAGAGACCATATTTGCGCACCGTACGCGGCGGTATGCCGAAGAAGAGCTTAAAGCGATGGGAAAAGTAGTTACTGTCGTTAAAGCCGCACAGATAGGCGATATCGGTAATGGATTGCTCAGAGGTAACCAACAAATTCATCGCATGACACAAACGCACGTGAGTAATGTAGTCATTTGGCGTCAAGGCGGTAATCGATTGGACTTTGCGTTCCAGCATTCGTTTCTGAATATTAAATTTTTGCGCCAGATAGTCGATGCTTAATTTGTCATTTGCATAATTGTGATGTAAGTAATTCAATAAATATATGATTGAATCTTCTTTGACGCAGTTATTAGCCGCCTGGCTAATATGGCCGCGCTGCAAAAATATCGCCAGCTGAGTAAACAATGTTTCCAGCATGAGCGATCGATGAACCAAATTATGGCTTAATTCTTCATTTAATAGGTTGGTATAAAATGTACTGTGCACAATGGTCTGGTGGGTGGCCATAAACTGTTTTTCAGGCGCAAAGTCAGCAAGCAAAGTCAGCAGCGTTTCATTGAGAAAGGCGGGGCGGATTAGAATATTGAGCAGGGAAAGTTTTTCCACTTTCTCAAAATAGTGCTCTTCATGAGGCGCGACCACGAACACGGAACCACGGCTGATGGGCCAGGAGATGCCATCAATAACGTGCATACCGCTTCCTGAGGAGACGCAGACCATTTCGTAAAAGTCATGGGCGTGCAGCGGGCAGATATCCTGGTCAGCGATGTGCTTGATCATCAATGACGCGTTATCCGGTGAATAGGTTGCGTGCCGACGTAGTGCCATGGCATTAGCCTTCATGGAAGTTGAGATTATTTCTCGACTATAGGATTTTATTACAAAGAAATGAAATGTTTTTTCATTAATTTGCGAGGCCTCACGGCTAATTTTTATTAGTTAATATTGAATGTGATAAAGATCACTACCTCGCCCATCGCGACGATGCGCGATACAGCACGTCTTTATTATATTAGAGGAATCTATGAACGAGAATAAGTTATTAGGTCTGGCATGGATATCACCCTACATAATCGGGTTGCTGGTGTTTACCGCCTTTCCGTTTATATCATCTTTTTTATTAAGTTTTACCCAGTATGATTTGATGAGTCCCCCACAATTTACCGGCATCGAAAACTATCGGTATATGCTGACGGAAGACTCACTGTTCTGGAAATCGATGGCGGTGACCTTTGTCTACGTTTTTTTGACCATTCCGGTGAAACTGGCGTTTGCGCTGGGTATTGCCTTTGTGCTCAATTTTAAACTGCGCGGCATCGGTTTTTTCCGCACCGCGTACTACATCCCGTCGATTCTTGGCAGTTCGGTGGCTATCGCGGTGTTGTGGCGCGCGTTGTTCGCCATCGACGGCCTGTTTAACAGTATGCTGGGCGTGATTGGCGTCGATCCGATCAACTGGCTGGGCGAACCATCGCTGGCGCTGATTTCGGTGACGTTGTTGCGCGTGTGGCAGTTTGGCTCGGCGATGGTTATCTTCCTCGCGGCCCTGCAAAACGTACCGCAATCGCAGTACGAAGCGGCGATGATTGACGGCGCGTCAAAATGGCAGATGTTCCTCAAGGTGACCGTGCCGTTGATTACGCCGGTTATTTTCTTCAACTTTATTATGCAGACCAGCGGGACTTTCCAGGAGTTTACCGGCCCCTATGTGATCACCGGCGGCGGCCCAACTTACTATACCTACTTGTTCTCGCTCTACATCTACGATACCGCCTTCAAATACTTTGATATGGGCTACGGCGCGGCGCTCGCGTGGGTGCTGTTCCTGGTGGTGGCCGTATTTGCCGCCATTGCTTTTAAGTCATCGAAATATTGGGTGTTCTACTCTGCCGATAAGGGAGGAAAAAATGGCTGAGTTGCAATCCGTTCTCTCCACAAAAGAGGAGGCGGCACGCGAAGTGGCCCGTACGCTGCGCCGCGAGAAAATCAGCCGGACCGTGCGTTACGTTATTTTGCTGGTCGTGGGGCTGATGATGCTCTACCCGCTGGCGTGGATGTTCTCGGCGTCATTCAAACCGAACCACGAAATATTCACCACGCTGAATCTTTGGCCGTCTCACGCCACCTGGGACGGCTTTATTAACGGCTGGAAAACCGGCACCGAGTACAACTTTGGTCATTACATGATCAACACCTTTAAATATGTAATCCCAAAGGTGATCCTGACCATTATCTCTTCGACCATCGTGGCGTATGGCTTTGCTCGCTTTGAGATTCCGTGGAAGAAGTTCTGGTTTGGTACGCTGATTGCCACCATGCTGCTGCCGAGCACCGTGCTGCTGATCCCGCAGTATCTGATGTTCCGTGAAATGGGCATGCTAAACAGCTATCTGCCGCTGTACCTGCCGACCGCATTCGCCACCCAGGGTTTCTTCGTCTTTATGCTGATTCAGTTCCTGCGCGGCGTGCCGCGCGATATGGAAGAGGCGGCGCAGATCGACGGCTGCAACTCGTGGCAGGTGCTATGGTACGTCGTCGTACCCATTCTGAAACCGGCGATTATTTCCGTCGCCCTGTTCCAGTTCATGTGGTCCATGAACGACTTTATCGGCCCGCTGATCTACGTCTACAGCGTTGATAAGTACCCGATTGCACTGGCACTGAAAATGTCCATCGACGTCACCGAAGGGGCGCCGTGGAACGAAATTCTGGCAATGGCGAGCATCTCCATTCTGCCCTCCATCATCGTGTTCTTCCTGGCGCAGCGCTACTTCGTCCAGGGCGTGTCCAGCAGCGGAATTAAAGGCTAAGAGGAAATATCATGGCTGAAGTGATTTTTAACAAACTGGAAAAGGTGTACTCCAACGGCTTTAAAGCGGTGCATGGTATCGACCTGACGATTGCCGAAGGCGAATTTATGGTGATTGTCGGCCCGTCCGGCTGCGCCAAATCCACCACCCTGCGTATGCTGGCGGGGCTGGAAACCATCAGCGGCGGCGAAGTGCGTATCGGCGAGAAAATCGTCAACAACCTCGCGCCGAAAGAGCGTGGGATTGCGATGGTGTTCCAGAACTACGCACTGTATCCGCACATGACCGTGCGTGAGAACCTGGCGTTCGGCCTGAAGCTGAGCAAAATGCCGAAAGATCAGATCGAGGCGCAGGTCAATGAAGCGGCGAAAATCCTCGAGCTGGAAGAGCTGCTGGACCGTCTGCCGCGTCAGCTCTCCGGCGGCCAGGCGCAGCGTGTGGCGGTAGGTCGCGCGATTGTCAAAAAGCCGGACGTGTTCCTGTTCGATGAACCGCTGTCGAACCTCGATGCCAAACTGCGTGCGTCAATGCGTATCCGCATTTCCGATCTGCACAAGCAACTGAAGAAATCCGGCAAACCGGCAACCACCGTTTACGTTACCCACGATCAGACCGAAGCGATGACCATGGGCGACCGTATCTGCGTGATGAAGCTCGGCCACATCATGCAGGTAGATACCCCGGACAACCTCTATCATTATCCGCAAAATATGTTTGTGGCTGGCTTTATCGGCGCGCCGGAAATGAACATCAAACCGGCGAAAATCGTCCTCAAAGACGATGGTCTGCACATTACTGTAGGTCATGACACACTGCCTCTGAGCGCCCAGCAGCAGAGTAAAGTGGTGAACTACGTTGATAAAGAAGTCTTTTTCGGCATTCGCCCGGAATATGTTACCGTCTCCACTCAGCCTTTTGCGCAGGGTTGTGGACGAGGGACGTTGATTCGTGCGGAAAATATGGGGCACGAATTCTTCCTCTATCTACAGGTTGGCGAATTTGAGATGACGGCGCGGATGCCCTCGGACGAGGCTAAAGGGATTCTCGACGCTGGCCTGCATAGCCAGGTATGGTTCCGTTTTGAGATGGAGAAGTGTCACATCTTTGATGCGCAGAGCGAGCAGAATATCTCGCTGTAAGGCAGGAAAAGGTTGCCGTTTTAAAGCAAAACGGCAACCACGGCATTACTTACTGAGCAGGTGCCCCATTTTCGCCGCTTTGGTGTCGAGATAGTGGGCATTTTTCGGGTTACGTCCGACGATCAGCGGCACGCGTTCCACAATATTGATGCCCGCTTCGGTCAGAATTTCGACTTTTTTCGGGTTGTTGGTCAGCAGACGCACCGCATCAACGCCCAGCAGTTTGAACATATCGGCACACAGGGTGAAGTCGCGTTCGTCGGCGGCAAAACCGAGCTGGTGGTTGGCCTCTACGGTATCGTAGCCCTGATCCTGCAGCGCGTAGGCGCGAATTTTGTTCAGCAAGCCGATGTTACGACCTTCCTGGCGATGATAAAGCAGAATCCCTCGGCCTTCTTCCGCAATGTGCGACAGCGCGGCCTCAAGCTGGAAACCACAATCACAGCGCAGGCTAAAAAGCGCGTCGCCGGTTAAACATTCCGAGTGTACCCGCGACAGCACCGGCGTTTGCCCGGTAATATCACCAAAAACCAGCGCGACGTGATCGTGCCCGGTTGCCAGTTCTTCAAAGCCCACCATAAGGAAATCGCCCCAGGGGGTTGGCAGTTTGGCTTCTGCCACACGTTTAAGCTGCATGTGATTCTCCAGATTATGTTAGCGCCAGCGACGCCTTCTGTTTTCCTTATTTTGCCACAACGTGCTTTACTTCACCTAATCGTGCGCGGGTGACCGCCGGGAAAGCGCACAAAATTGAACATTTTTGAGGTTTCGCGCGGTAACCTCATTGAAAAAAGGAAGAAAAATGCTGACCATCGCCCGACGAACGCTTATCGGAGCCATCTTACTTTTAGTCATGCCGTTGACGGTCTGGATCTCCGGTTGGCAATGGCTACCGGGGCCCGGCAGCTGGTGGTTGCAGGCGCTGTACGCGGTGACGGAAACGGTCACCCAACCGTGGGGGATTATCACCCATCTTCTGCTGTGCGCGCTGTTTGTCTGGTTGCTACGGCCGCGTCTTCGTGGGGCAATCATACTGGCGATCGTTCTCAGCGCGGCGGTACTTCTGGGGCAGGGCGCAAAATCGTTGGTGAAAGGGGTCGTACAAGAGCCGAGGCCGTTTGTTATCTGGCTGGAAAAAACGCAGCAGATCCCGGTCGAGCAGTTCTACACTTTAAAGCGAGGTGAACGCTCGGCGCTGGTCAAGGAGCAGTTGGCACAACAGCATGATATCCCGGGGTTTTTACGCCATCACTGGCAAAAAGAGACCGGCTTTGCCTTTCCGTCAGGGCACACCATGTTTGCCGCGACCTGGGCACTGCTGGCGGTTGGGCTGCTGTGGTCGCGTCGCCGGGCGTGCGCCGTCGTCGTGCTCATGGCCTGGGCGGTAACGGTGATGGGCAGCCGCCTGCTGCTGGGGATGCACTGGCCGCTGGACCTGATGATGGCGACGGTTATGTCGTGGCTGCTGGCGACAATCGCAGGCTGGCTGGCGGTGAGATACTGCGGGCCGTGGAAAAAAGAGACAGAAAAATAGGGCGCGATAGAACGAAAAGGGGAAAAGGGTTGATTTCCAGCATGCTAACCCACAGATCTAAGGCCTGCGGAACGCTTTTCCATTTCGTCGTCGCGGTGAAGATGTTATTTTATAAGGCTAGGTGCTGTGTCGACACTGCAGAAGCCGCATAACGGGAAGTAATGTGAAATACCTACTCATTTTCTTATTGGTGTTAGCGATTTTCGTCATCTCAGTGACGCTGGGTGCGCAAAACGATCGGCTTGTGACCTTCAACTACTTGTTGGCGCAGGGCGAGTTCAGAATTTCAACGCTGTTGGCGGTGCTGTTTGCCGTTGGCTTAGCGATTGGCTGGCTGGTCTGCGGCCTGTTCTGGCTGCGCGTGCGCGTTTCACTGCTGCGTGCCGAACGTAAAATTAAACGCCTGGAACATCAACTTGCCCCTGAGACGGCGACTACGGTAGCGCCGGCAGTTCCGGCGGCGAAGGAATAATCATCTATGCTGGAGTTGTTGTTTCTGCTTTTGCCCGTCGCCGCCGCTTATGGCTGGTATATGGGCCGCAGAAGTGCGCAACAGTCCAAACAGGACGAAGCGAGCCGCTTGTCGCGTGATTACGTGGCAGGGGTGAACTTTCTTTTAAGCAACCAGCAGGATAAAGCGGTTGACCTGTTCCTCGATATGCTCAAAGAGGATACCGGCACCGTGGAAGCGCACCTGACCCTGGGGAACCTGTTCCGCTCGCGCGGTGAGGTTGACCGGGCTATCCGCATTCACCAGACGCTGATGGAAAGCGCCTCTCTTACGTACGATCAGCGTTTGCTGGCGGTACAACAGCTTGGCCGCGACTATATGGCCGCCGGGCTGTACGATCGTGCTGAAGATATGTTCAACCAGCTGGTTGACGAAACCGATTTCCGCATCAGTGCGCTTCAGCAGCTCCTGCAAATCTATCAGGCCACCAGCGACTGGCAGAAGGCGATTGATACCGCCGAGCGTCTGGTGAAGCTGGGTAAAGATAAGCATCGTGGTGATATCGCGCATTTTTGGTGCGAACTGGCGCTCCAGCAGATGGGCAACGACGAGCTGGATAAAGCCATGTCGCTACTCAAACGCGGCGCGGCGGCGGATCCTTCCAGCGCGCGTGTATCCATTATGATGGGGCGCGCGTGGATGGCGAAGGGTGACTATGCCAAAGCGATGGACAGCCTGCTGCGAGTGATTGATCAGGATAAAGAGCTGGTCAGCGAAACGCTGGAAATGCTGCAAACCTGCTATCAGCAGCTTGGCAAGGACAAAGAGTGGGAACATTTCCTCCAACGCTGTGTGGAAGAGAATACCGGCGCGACGGCAGAACTGATGCTGGCGCAGGTGGTTGAGCAGAGCAAAGGCGGCGACGCGGCGCAAACCTACGTCACCCGCCAGCTCCAGCGTCATCCCACGATGCGCGTTTTCCACAAGTTGATGGACTACCACCTCAATGAAGCGGAAGAAGGGCGCGCGAAAGAGAGCCTGATGGTGCTGCGCGATATGGTCGGCGAACAGGTACGCAGCAAACCGCGTTATCGCTGTCAAAAGTGCGGTTTCACGGCCTATACGCTGTACTGGCACTGTCCGTCATGCCGCGCGTGGTCGACCATTAAGCCGATTCGCGGTCTTGATGGTCAGTAATTTCTAAAAAACGACCCACTTAGTTACAACATACTTTAATTTCCCCAACCGTGACCGCCTCTGCCATTGTGCCTGCTGGGTCACGCAGGTAGAATGCTGCCCGTTTACCTTTTCTGCACCGCGCGTGCCCATCAACAAGAAGGTCCAGTCATGTCCGTTGCTTCATCTTCTTCTCGTGTTACCACATCTTCTCCCGTTGTTGTCGCCCTCGACTATGATAATCGTGATAAGGCGTTGGCCTTCGTTGACCGTATCGACCCGCGCGATTGCCGCCTGAAAGTCGGTAAAGAGATGTTTACGCTGTTTGGCCCGCAGCTGGTGCGTGATTTACAGCAGCGTGGCTTCGATATCTTCCTGGACCTGAAATTCCACGATATTCCAAACACCACGGCGCATGCGGTAGCGGCGGCGGCCGATCTCGGCGTGTGGATGGTAAACGTGCATGCCTCCGGCGGCGCGCGGATGATGACCGCCGCGCGTGAAGCGCTGCTACCGTTTGGTAACGATGCGCCTCTGCTGATTGCGGTTACCGTGCTGACCAGCATGGAGTCCAGCGACCTACAGGATTTGGGGATTACCTTAACCCCGGCGGACTACGCGGCGAAGCTGGCGACATTGACCAAAAACTGCGGCCTGGATGGCGTCGTTTGCTCAGCACAGGAAGCCGTTCGCTTCAAGCAGGAGCTGGGCCAGGCATTCAAACTGGTGACGCCGGGGATTCGTCCGGCCGGCAGCGCGGCGGGCGATCAGCGTCGCATTATGACCCCGGAGCAGGCGCTGGCGGCGGGCGTTGACTATATGGTTATTGGTCGTCCTGTCACCCAGTCTGCTGACCCGGCGCAGACGCTGCGCGACATTAACGCATCATTAAATCTGGAGGCATGATGAGCGATGCTAACAGCCGTCTGGTCTATTCCACGGAAACCGGGCGTATTGACGAACCTAAAGCCGTTGCCGAGCGCCCCAGGGGGGATGGCATCGTACGCATTCAACGTCAAACCAGCGGGCGTAAAGGAAAGGGCGTATGCCTGATTACCGGGATTGACCTGGATGACGACGCGCTGGCGAAGCTGGCGGCCGAGCTGAAGAAAAAATGCGGCTGCGGCGGCGCGCTGAAAGATGGCGTGATTGAAATTCAGGGCGACAAACGCGACCTGCTGAAAACGCTGCTGGAAGCAAAAGGTATGAAGGTGAAGTTGGCAGGCGGTTAAAGCGTCCCCCTGGTCTGATTGCCAAACGACCAATAAAAAGGGCCCCGAGAATTCTCAGGGCCCTGATAATCTTGCTGAAATAGCTTATTTACCAACCTGGTGGCCGATGATCCCACCAACCGCCGCACCGCCCAGTGTACCCAGCGCGCTACCGTCGGTTAATACGGCGCCACCGATGGCACCTGCACCGGCGCCCAGCGCGGTGTTACGATCGCGTTTGGACCAGTTAGAACATGCGCTCAGCGACATGACCAGCGTTACTGCTACCATCGCGGCAGCCATTTTCTTGCTCATTGAAGTCATTTTATTTCTCCTGAATATTCTATTCACGGAAGAGCACCTTAAGTATAGCCATTGCCAGAGGTTCCTCCTGTGAAGCTTGTTGCGCAGGTTGTAAATTTTATTGCTAAAAGTCACGTAAGTGATAGTTACTTCCTGTTATATCGCTAACATTAATTTTACGATTTTGTGATGTTGCTGACAGGTAAAAAGTCTTAATTCAGGGGTCGGAAAACTCTCATAGCGAGGCGGGAAGGGGAAGAGGAAACCCGATGTGGCTGCACACCGGGTTGAGTCAATCAAGGACGTGGCACAATATTCACAGTCAAACCAGCCTGCTCAAGCTGTAGCTGTTTTTCCGTTGCCAGATTATCGTCGGTAATCACCCGGCTGAACTGGTTCATCGGCCCCAGTGCATACGGATGAATGGCGCCGAATTTCGAACTGTCGCTCAGGACAATGGCTTCGGTGCCTTTCTCCAGTACCGCGTTGACGATATCAGCGCGCATCATGTCACGACCGGTAAACCCGGTTTCCGGTTGCCAGCCATCAATACCGATAAAGGCTTTGCTGAAATGTACCTGCTGAATGTACTGACGCGTCAGCGGGCCAACCATGCTTTCACTTTTCTTCTGATAGATACCGCCCAGCAGAATCACTTCTCCCGGCGTCTCTTTCAACAGATGGGCGATATAGCTGCTGACGGTAATAATGGTGATATCCGGCTGTGTCGCCAGCGCCCGCGCCAGCAGAGCATTGCTGCTGCCGTTTTCGATAAACACGGTTTCGCCCGGGTGCACCAGAGACGCGGCAAACTCGGCCAGCTCGCGCTTGAGAGCGAAATTGTTCATCATGCGCGTTTCAACGTCTTCGCTATCCAGCGGGACCGCGTAACCATGAGTACGTCGCAAATAGCTCTGTTTCTCCAGCAGATTCAGATCCTGACGAATCGTCACTTCCGAGACGCCGGTCATTTTTGCCAGGTCGGCGACGCTCATGCGGCCTTTATCGATGACCAGTTGTAAAATTGTTTGCTGTCGGGAATTCATATTAAATCGATCAATTTCTCTACGCGAAGGCGGCTGTCAGGCTCAGCGCCGCCGTCCGCTGGGCAAAGGACGTCAGATTTCCCACGGGGACTTAGGCTGACCTGTTCTGCTGTCGCGTTCGTCTGCGGCGTGCGCCAGCAGTTCCGCTTTTAATATTTCCAGATTGTTGATGGCGGAGTGGGTGTCACCGCCGACCAGAATATCCAATACGGTATCAATACGTTGGGCTACCTGACGCGCATCGAGCTCGGACATGGTGGGATCCTGTTGATAAATTCGATTGAAATCAATGATGCAAAATTTACAGACAAAAGAGAAGTGAAAAAAAGGCTTACCTTATAACCCCCGACGCGCTTCCAGCCAGCGTTCCAGTTCGGCGATGGGCATCGGTCGAGCAAAATAGTAGCCCTGCCGCTCGTCAACGCCATTTTGCAATAAGAAAGCGTCGTCGTCAGCATCCTCCACCCCTTCGGCAATAATACGCAGATTGAGCGCGCGGGCGACGGCGATAATCGCCAGCGCCAGTGACTGCGAAACCGACGGTTTGTGCACGTGATGCACAAAACTATGGTCCAGCTTGATGGTATCGATGGGAAAACGCGCCAGCTGTGACAGCGATGAATAGCCGGTGCCGAAGTCGTCGAGGTGAATCTGTGCGCCGAGGGAGCGAAATTGCTGAATGACCTCGAGGGCCTGGTCGGCATTATCAATCAGGCAGCTTTCGGTCAGCTCAATATCAATCGGGCATTCATCAAAGTGCTGCGCCTTCAACGCCTGTTTAAGGTCGCTGAAAATGGATTGGTCGACCAATTGGCGCGCCGAAACGTTGACCGCGACGCGCAAGTGAATACCGCGGTCGCGCCACTGCGCCAGTTGGCGAATGGCTTCGAGCATCACCCAGCGTCCCAGCGGCACAATCAGTCCGGACTCTTCTGCGTAGGAGATAAAGTCGAGCGGCGGGATTAACCCACGCTCCGGTGAATTCCAGCGTACCAGCGCTTCCAGACTCAGGATCTCACCACTTAGCGCCACTTTGGGCTGATAATGGATGACCAACTGATCGCTTTGCAGCGCTTTGCGCAGGTTCGTATCCAGCCACAGGTATTCGAACACCCGTTGATTCATTTCGGGGGAGAAGACGCTAAACCGTCCACGGCCTTTTTCTTTCGCGGTGTACATCGCGGTGTCGGCATTGCGAATCAGGCTCTCACGGTCTTCGCCGTGCTGCGGCGCGAGTGAAATGCCGAGTGAACAGCCGCTGTAGACCTCAATCAGGCCAATACGGAACGGGTCGCGAAGGCGGGTTAGCACCCGCGATGCCATCGCCTCCAGCGCACTCTGCGAGGTATTTACCGCCAGGACAATAAACTCGTCACCGCCAAGCCGTGCCAGCGTCTGCCCGTCTTCCAGGCAGCTTAAAATCGACAGCGCAACCGACTGCAAAAGCTGATCGCCAAATACGTGGCCGTAGGCGTCATTCACCTTCTTGAAGTTGTCGAGGTCGAAATAGACGAGGCCAATCTGATTATCACCCTGGCGATTGTCTAACGCGCGACCAATCAGCTCATTGATAGCATGCCGGTTTGGCAGGCCGGTAATGGTGTCCGTATTGGCCAGCATCCGCAGGCGTTCCTGGGCTTTGCGTTCCTCAGTAATATCGGTTCCGGAGCAGATGAGATAGATCTCGTTTTTGCCGCTACCGCTGTGCACAAAGCGGTTGCGAAATAAAAACAGGCGCGAGCCTTTACGCGTTTTGATCCAGCGCTCAACTTCATACGGCCCGCCGTTGGTAAAAAAACGGCTGACGTTTTCCCGCGCCGCTGCGGCTTCCGGTGCCGACATAAACAGCTCGAACGCGGTTTTACCAATGACATCCTGCTCTTTGAGACCGGTATACTCTTCGCACAGGCGGTTGAAACGCTGAATTTTGCCTTCTCTATCGAGAATGACGATCACGGCGTTGGCTTCTGATACCACCTGTTCTGCAAACAGCAGGCCTTGTAACAGATCGCGGGCGACGGAAGAGGTGTCAAACCAGGAGGAGGCGGTACCGGCCCATTCGGTGCTGCTAACCTTGCGGCCAATTAAATGAATAGGGACGTCGTAGCCGTTAAGCTGAATATTCAGGGCGATACTGGAGGTAGTGACGCTCATGGCTCGAATGCGGCTGGCGTTTTCTTCACTTAACGGGACGGCAACGTCGGCATTCGCATCGGGGTCCGACCCTAAAAGCAGCGTCGACTCGGCACGCGATAAACGCCAGTAGAGGCTGGTTTCGCTGGAGTTTGGGTCGAGCAGATTTTGTGCCAGAGACTTGACCATACCTTCCTCTCATCCCTCTGCGTTCGGATGCCATGATATTCAGTGTGAATGCTTTTTGGCTTTTTCGCCGAGAAAAAAGATCGTCGGTGGGCGGTAGATAAAAAAACGGCCCCTGAAGGGGCCGTTTGGCGCAGATTACGCGGCCGGGCGGGCAATCACGCTGCGTGTCTCCATACGGACTTCCGCGATGGTGACATCAATGACATCGGTGACCTTATAGGCCACTTCACCTTTGATCTGCACGGTGCCGCTTTCCTGGCTGCAGACCAGCTCGTCGCGCACAGCATGCAGGAACGGAGCCGGAATAAAGGCGACCGCGCCGTTATCGACCAGGCGCACGCGCATACCGCCGCGGCTGATGTCGATAATCTCAGCGGCAAAGCGAGTCTCTTTACCTGCCATCGGGCTAAGGTAACGGGCATACAGCCAGTCTGCGACGTCGCGTTCTGCCATGCGGTTCAGGCGACGGCGCTCGGCCATCTGTACGGTCACATCATCCTGCGGTCGTGAGGCGCTTTCACCTTTGATCACCGCCTTCAGCAGGCGATGGTTAATCATATCGCCATACTTACGGATCGGCGAGGTCCAGGTGGCGTAGGCCTCAAGGCCTAAACCAAAGTGCGGACCCGGTTCGGTGCTGATTTCAGCGAATGACTGGAAGCGACGAATACGGCTGTCGAGGAAGCCAGATGGCTGCGCGTCCAGCTCGCGGCGTAGCTTGCAGAAGCCTGCCAGCGTCAGCACTTCCTGCGGATCGACGTGCACATCATGCGTTTTCAGCAGGGCCGCCAACGCTTCGGTGTTATCCGGTGCGAACCCGGTGTGGACGTTATAAACGCCGAAACCGAGTTTGTCGCGCAGCACGCGAGCAGCGCAGATGTTCGCCGCAATCATGGATTCTTCAACGATGCGGTTGGCAATGCGGCGCGGCTCGGCGACGATATCCAGCACTTCGCCTTTCTCCCCCAGCACGAAACGGTAGTCCGGGCGGTCTTTAAACACCAGCGCATGGGTTTTACGCCATTCGCTACGTGCCTGGCATACGCGCTGCAGCAGGGTAATCTGGCGTGCAATGGCTTCGCTCTGCGGCTGCCAGCTACCGGTGTTCTCCAGCCAGTTGGACACGTCGTCGTACACCAGTTTGGCTTTTGACTCGATATTGGCGGCAAAGAATTCAATGTTGTCTTCGATGGTGCCATCGGTGGCCAGCGTCATGCGACAGGCAAGCACCGGGCGCACCACGTCAGCGCGCAGCGAACAGAGGTCGTCAGACAGCTCGCGCGGCAGCATCGGAATGTTGAAGCCCGGCAAATAGTTGGTAAACGCGCGAATTTTCGCCGCGTTGTCCAGCTTGCTGCCTTCCACGATCCAGGCGGTAGGATCGGCGATGGCGACGGTCAGCAGCAGCTTGCCATCGGCGGCTTCTTCCACGTACAGCGCATCGTCCATATCTTCGGTGCTGGCGCTGTCGATGGTGACAAAGTCCAGCGCGGTGAGATCGCGGCGCTCAAGCCCTTCGTCCTGCATCTCGGTGGCGACGCCGTTCGGCGCTTCTTTTTCCAGGTTGTGACGGGCGAGGGTGACCCACCATGGCACAAAGTGGTCGTCACCAAAGGTGATGAATTGGGTCAGTTCGGCATAGAAGCTGCGGTCGCCTTTCAGCGGATGACGGCGCATTTCAGCAACGGCCCAGTCACCCTCTTTAAAGTCGTGAGTTACGCCACGTTCGGCGCGGCAAGGAATGGCGTCTTTCAACAGCGGATGGTCAGGCACGATAGACAGACGATCGTCCTTACGATACACCTTACCCACAAAGCGTGTCAGGAACGGCTCGACCAGTTCTTCCGGCTCAGCACTCTCTTTTTCGCGTTCAGAGTGGATCACCGCAATAATACGGTCGCCGTGCATCACTTTTTTCATCTGCGGCGGCGGAATAAAGTAGCTTTTCTGTGCATCGACTTCGAGGAAACCGAAACCTTTTTCCGTGGCTTTGACGACCCCTTCCGCGCGGGGCGTTTGGGAATGGAGTTGCTGTTTTAGCTGCGCAAGCAGCGGGTTGTCCTGAAGCATATTGTTCTATTTTCGTGGCCAAAAGAGCGGCTGTCATTTTTACGCGAATCCATAGGACGCAGCAAGCGCTGTTTCACCTTTTACGTAACTTGTTGTGCGTCGCCAAGCGCGATGTGCAGGCGATTTAACCAGCCGCTCAATGCGCTCCAGGTGAGCAGGGTGATGGCGTCCGGCATCGACAGCCCGTGCTCGATAATCGGGTTCAACTGCGCGGCGCTAAAGCGGTCCGGCGCGCGGGTCAGCAGCTGTGTGGCCTGGGCGAGCGCCCGCTCGCACGGGAAGTGATGGCTCCAGGCCAGAATGGCTCGTTCGCCGTTGCGTACCGCTTCGGGCAGGCCGCTTGCGCCTTGCCATAATCCGCTGTTGTAGTTGAAACAGCTCACGCTGCCGTTTATGCGCGCGGGAATGAGCGCCGACAGCGGCAGCAGCGGATGGGTAAACGTCAAAGCCTCAAGCAGCGCGCCGAATCCCGCCAGCAGCGTCTCCTCATGGGCCAGCACCGGGGCCAGCGCGTGCAGTTCTGGCAGATTTTGCCAGCGGGAGAGCGCTTCCCCCTGCGGCGTGTTGGCCTGGTGAGCTTCGATAACCGCCAGATCGGTATGCCACAGCGTGCTTTCATTATTGAAGCGATCGGCGTCTGAATCCTCCTGCACCGGCATGCCGGGGATCCAGCGCACCGGAAAGCCCAGGTACGCCTGGAAGAGGGCGACGACGCGAGCCTGGAAGCCGACAAAGCCCACAATCTGATTAATCAGGATGATGTCGTGCAGCGTGAGCCCTACATCGTCCAGCTGCTGGCGTGAGCGCGGGGTGATGATGGACGGCGAGCTGGCAAGCTGGCGGGCGTATTGCGTAATTTGTGCCAGCCGACGGTTACTTTCTCGCGATGAGTCTGGCCCCTGCAGCGGCGCCAGACGTGCGGCATAGTGGTTACACAGCCGCTGAACGCCGAACACCTGCGCCACGGTCAGGGCGGTACTCAGGCGGTCGTAATCGCTGAACGTGCGCAGACGGTTCACCGGAACGGTGTCCGGGAACAGTAAATTAGCTAGCTTACGGGCAGCGTCCAGCCAGCGCAGATTGGCATTAAGCAGCGCATCGGGCAGGGTGAGGTCGAGTAAAAAACGGTCGTCAACGTGCGCGGCTTCGGGAACCAGCGGCATCACGTCGCTGTGTTGGGTTCTCGACTGGGTTTCGTGATACCAGTGGTTTTTGCCGGAAACGCGGCGTGGCTCCATGGGAGTTCCTTGATCTGAAGGTGGCGAGCCAGCAGCGTCGAAGGAGATGTTGCCGGATCGTTATGGATAAATATCCTGGCGCATGCGAGACGAGGGAGAAAATATTGTTCGGCGATAATTAATAACTGACTGGAATAACAAAGGCAGAGAGGGCCGTAGGCCGGATAAGGCGTTTACGCCGCCATGCGGCAATATGCGTCAATTTGCGCCAATTTGCCTGATGGCGCTGCGCTTATCAGGCCTACAGTCGGGCTACAGATCCAGCTCGTTCATTGCTGCAATGTTGAAGCCACCGTCAACGTGCAGCACTTCACCCGAGATACCGGCGGCGAGATTTGAGCACAGGAAGGCTGCGGAGTTACCGACATCTTCAATGGTTACGGTGCGGCGAATCGGCGTGACGGCTTCGCAATGGGCGAGCATTTTTCGGAAATCCTTTATACCGGAGGCGGCCAGTGTACGAATCGGGCCCGCTGAGATGGCGTTTACGCGAACGCCTTCCGGCCCCATGGCGTTAGCCATATAGCGGACGTTAGCTTCCAGCGACGCTTTCGCCAGGCCCATCACGTTGTAGTTCGGGATGGCGCGCTCTGCGCCGAGGTAAGAGAGCGTCAGCAGGGCAGCGCCTGGAGTCAGCATCCCACGGCAGGCTTTCGCCATCGCCACGAAGCTGTATGAGCTGATGTCGTGGGCGATTTTAAAGCCTTCACGCGTGACCGCGTTGACGTAGTCGCCGTCGAGCTGGTCGGCGGGAGCAAAGCCAATCGAGTGAACGAAACCATCGAACGTTGGCCATACTTTTACCAGCTCGCTGAACAGCGCTTCAATGCTCGCGTCTTCCGCCACGTCGCACGGCAGCACAATGTGCGAGTCCAGCGAGGCGGCGAAATCTTCCACGCGGCCTTTCAGTTTGTCGTTCTGATACGTGAACGCCAGTTCGGCCCCTTCGCGGTGCATCGCCTGGGCAATGCCGTAGGCGATGGACAGTTTGCTGGCGACGCCGGTAATCAAGATACGTTTGCCGGAAAGAAAACCCATAGCGTAATCATCCTTCTCTTGATGGTGATAGCGGCGATTAGCGGTCTTTACGCCAGGCATCGGCGGTCAGCGCCTCGCCAAAGTGACCGGCAATCAGCCGTTTGGTTAAATCGTGCAGCGGGGAGGCCAGCACGTCGGCGGTGCTGCCGCGCTCGACCACTTCCCCCTGGTGCATCACCAGCACCTGGTCGCTGATGTGCTTCATCATGCCCAGATGCTGAGTCACATAGATGTACGAGATACCCTGTTTTTCCTGCAGTTCGAGCATCAGGTTTACCAGCTGCGAACGCATTGACATATCGAGCGAGGCCAACGCTTCGTCGCAGATGATCACCTTCGGGCGCAAAATCAGCGCGCGCGCCAGGCCCAGACGCTGTTTCTGCCCCGGGGCCAGCATGTGCGGATAGTAGCTGACGTGGTCCGGCAGCAGGCCGACCAGGCGCAAGGTATCGATAATCTGCTGACGTCGCGCCTCGGGTTCAAGGTCGGTGTTCAGACGCAGCGGGAAATCGAGGATCTGCGAAATACGCTGACGTGGGTTCAGCGAGGTGCTCGGATCCTGGAAAATCATGCGAATGCGCTGGCTGCGGAATGAGTAGTCGCCGAACTCCAGCGGATGATCGTCAATCAGCAGCTCTCCGGTGGTGGGCTCCACCATGCCGGCCAGCATTTTGGCCAGCGTCGACTTGCCAGAACCGTTCTCGCCGATAATTGCCAGCGTTTGCTTCTCGCGCAGGGTAAAGCTCAGCGGCTTCACCGCCTGTAGCGTCTGGCGATGGAACCAGCCGGTGCGGTAGCGGAAGGTTTTGCTCAGGTTGCGCACTTCAAGCAGCGTTTCGACCATGTCACTCTTTCTCCATATTCAGCGGGAAATGACAGGCGAACAGGTGGTTCTTCGCTCCCGTCAGACGCGGGGTTTCAATACATTTTCGCTGCGCGTACGGGCAGCGCGGCCCCAGACGGCAGCCCATCGGCAGCTGTTCAAGGAGCGGAATGGCGCCGGAAAGGGTATTCAGGCGACTTTTATGCGGCATTGAGCGGCCAAAGTCCGGAATCGCGCGGATCAGCGCCTGGGTATACGGGTGGTGCGGGGTGGTCACCAGCTCTTCGCTCGGCGCGGTCTCAACCGTTTGCCCGCAGTACATCACGTTGATCTTATCCGCCCAGTGGGTCAGCATCTGCAAATCGTGAGAAATCAGCAGGATGGTGGTGTTGTTATTCTGGTTGAGGCCGGTTAACAGACGGAAGATCTGCGCCTGGGTGGTCGGTTCCATGGCGTTGGTCGGCTCATCGGCAATCAGCAGGCGCGGTTGGTTAGCCAGTGCGATGGCAATCATGACCTTCTGGCATTCGCCTTCCGTTAGCTCATACGGGAAGCTGCGCATCGCGTCTTTGTGATCTTTAATGCCGACGCGGTGCAGCAGTTCGATCGCGCGGCGTTTGCGCCAGCCGAAACGCTGCCACCAGTGGCCTTTGAAGGTCCAGCCGGGAATGTTCTGCATCAGCTGCAGGCCCACGCGTTCAGAAGGATCCAGACAAGACTGCGGTTCCTGGAAAATCATGGAGACGTTGTGGCCGACCAGTTTTCGCCGCTCGCGGTTGGACAGGCGCAGCAGGTCGATATCGTCAAAACGCATGCGGTCGGCGGTGACGCGCCAGTTATCTTTGGTGACGCCGCAAATGGCTTTGGCGATAAGGCTCTTGCCTGAACCGGATTCCCCCACCAGGCCGCGAATTTCGCCTTCGGCCAGCGTCATGCTGACGCGGTCAACGGCCTTCACCCAGCCTTCGTTGGTGTTAAATTCGATGGTTAAATTGCGAATATCAAGTAACGGCATTACTCCACCCCCGCGTTAATGGCGCGGCGAATACCGTCGCCCAGCAGGTTGACCAGCAGCACGCTAATCATGATTGCCGCGCCCGGCAGCATTACCGTCCACGGCGCCACGTAGATAAGCTCCAGCGCATCGCCGAGCATCGCGCCCCATTCCGGTGACGGTAGCTGCGCGCCAAGATCGAGGAAGCCCAGCGCGGCGATATCAAGGATCGCCATCGATAGCGCGCGGGTAATTTCGGTGACCAGCCCGGCAGCAATGTTCGGCAGAATGGCAAACCACAGAATATTGAGCGTGGTCGCCCCGTCGAGGCGGGCGGCGATGACGTAATCACGCTCCAGCTCGTCGTGTACCATGCTGTAGATTGAACGCACCATGCGCGGCAGCAGGGCCAGCCAGACGGCAAACATCGCGTGGCTGAGATGCGGCCCGGCAAAGGCGACGACGATAATCGCCAGCAGCAGCGATGGAATCGACAGCAGCGTGTCGAGAATATGGTTCAGCACCGCCGAACGCAGGCCACGGGTTGAACCCGCAAATGCGCCCAGCACCAGCCCGAAGGCGGTGGCGGCGAGTGTGACAACAAACGCGCCGCCGACGGTGGGCGCGGCGCCGCTAAGCAGACGGCTCAGCACATCACGGCCCAGATCGTCGGTACCGAGGAAGAAAGAGACTTCGCCATAGCGCGACCATGACGGCGGCAGAAGCTGATAGCCGAGGAACTGCTGGTCGATACCGTACGGCGCAAACCAGCCGCCCAGAATGCACACGACCGCCAGCCCGGCGCAGCCGTACAGGCCGATCATCGCCGTGGTGTCGCCATAGAACTTGCGCCACACGGTGCGCAGCGCACCCGGCGGGCGTTTCTCGAGGTAGACGCTATCGTAAGGCATACCATTCCTTATGTTTCAACGGGTTAGCCATAGCACCCAAAATATCGGATATCACGTTCACAATGATCACCAGCGCGCCAATCACCATCACTCCGGCGGAGATCGCCGCATAGTCCTGCTGGCGAATGGCATTAATCATCCAGCGCCCCAGCCCCGGCCAGCTAAAGACCATTTCGGTGATCATCGCCAGGGTTAGCATGGTGGAGAACTGCAGCCCCAGACGTGGGATCACCGGCGGCAGCGCGTTGTGTAGCACATGGCGACGCAGAATGGTCAGACGCGAAACGCCGCGCGTGGCCGCTGCTTTCACGTAGTTAGTGTCGTAGACCGCAATGGTGCTGATACGCATCAGGCGCACCACCTCAGTGGTGGGCGCGACGGCCAGCGTCAGTACCGGCAGCACCATATGGCGCACAGCGCTCATAATCATTTCATGCCGCCACGGCGAGTCGGAGAGCCAGGCATCAATCAGCGCGAAGCCGGTGACGCTTTTCACCTCATACAGCAGATCGAAACGCCCGGAAACCGGCAGCCAGCCGAGCGTCAGGGAGAAGAAGAGGGTCAGCAGCAGCGCCAGCCAGAAAATCGGAATCGAGAAGCCGAGCAGGGCGAAGAAGCTGATCACCTTGTCCTGCCATTTATTGCGGGTGATGCCCGCCAGCATGCCAACGGGAATGCCTATCAGCAGCGCAAAGCCAAACGCCAGAATGCACAGCTCCATGGTGGCCGGGAACACTTCGCGCAGCTGTTCGGAAATCGGCTGGCCGTTAATGCTCGATACGCCGAAATCCCAGTGCATGACGCCATCGAACCAGAAGGCCCAGGCGTTCCACAGCGACGCGCCCTGCAACGGCGCGTGCGGCGTAAAATAGCTCAGGCTGAAGCCGACGAAGGTCAGGAAAAAGAGGGTAACCAGCAGCAATAACAGGCGACGAAGGGTGAAAATAATCATGGTTTTTGCACCTTCTCTTCTTTTTCCCGCGACACGCCGGCGAATGAGGTGTTGCCAAACGGACTCAGCACCAGCCCTTTAATATCGTAACGATAGGCCTGCAGGCGTAGCGAAGACGCCAGCGGCAGCACCGGCAGCTCGCGCGCCAGAATTTGCTGCGCTTCGTCGTAGGCGTCAATGCGCGAGGCCAGTTGCTGCGAGTCCAGCGCTTTGCGCAGCACATTGTCAAACTCACGGTTACACCAGTGGGCGAAGTTGGTCTGCGAGGTAATGGCCGCGCAGCTCAGCAGCGGACGGAAGAAGCTGTCCGGATCGTTACTGTCCGTGGCCCAGCCGGAGAGCGTCAGGTCATGGTTCATGTCCATCAGCCGAGCTTCCTGGAAGCGGCCCTCTACCGGCACGATAATGACCTTCACCCCAATCTGCGCCATGTCCGCCTGAATGAGCTCGGCGGTTTTCAGCGGGCTCGGGTTCCACGCCTGAGAGCTGGTTGGCACCCACAGGCGCAGCGTCAACTTATCCAGCCCCAATGCCTGTAAACGTCGACGCGCTTCTTTCGGGTTGTATTCGGTAATTTTAGCCTCGTTATCGTAGGCCCAGGAGGCGCGAGGCAAAATTGAGGCCGCGGTTTCTGCGGTGCCGTAATAAATGGACTGCATCAAACGCTGATTATTAATCGCCAGCGACAGCGCGTGACGCACTTCCGGATTATTTAGCGGCGGCTTGTCGGTGTTGAAGGCCAGATAGGCGATGTTCATCCCCGGGCGCAGCGTCAGGCGCAGGCGCGGGTCGTCGCGCAAAATAGTGAGCTGGCTGGCGGCAGGCCAGGCCAGCACGTCACATTCACCGGTCAGCAGCTTGGACAGCCTTCCGGTGCCCCCGGAACCCAAATCGACCACCACCTGCGGCATCAGCGGCGTGCCGCGCCAGAAGGCGGAGTGGCGCTGCAAGCGAATGTACTGCCCGGCGCGGTACTCGTCGAGCTGGAACGGCCCGGTCCCTACCGGCTGGCGGTCGAGCTGTTCCTGACGGTCCTGTTTCGTGAGCTGATTGGCGTATTCCGCCGACATCACCGACGCGTAGTGGGTCGCCAGATGCCAGAGGAATGAGGCATCGGGACGATTAAGGCGAAACTCTACCGTGTGGCTATCAAGTTTGCGTACGCTCTTCACGCTGTCGGCAAACTGCAGGCTGTCAAAATAGGGGAACGCGCCGCCGTTGACGTTATGCCACGGATGTTGGCGGTCGAAGATGCGCTCGAAGGTAAACACCACGTCGTCGGCGTTCAGCGCGCGCGACGGCTTAAACCAGCGGGTGGTTTGAAACTGTACGTTAGGGCGCAGGTGGAAACGGTAGGTTGCGCCGTTATCCAGAACTTCCCAGCTTTCCGCCAGCTCGGGCACCAGACGATAGGTGTACGGGTCGACGTCCAGCAGACGGTCGTAGAGCTGGGCGGCGAGGGTGTCGACAATCAGCCCGCTACCGGCTTTTTGCGGGTTAAACGTGTTGACCTGTCCGCTGACGCAGTAGACAAAGCCGCTGTCGCGAATGTCGGCATGGGGTGGGGCGAGCGGCTGCGGCGCGGCCATCGCCTGGCTGCAGATTAACCCCAACGCTGCCAGGAAAGGTGACAAATTCAGGCGCATAGTTTCATTGTTTTTTCGATTGATCTGCAAAGTGTATCGCACTTACGGCTACCAGGTACAAATGTCTGCGTGCAACTGCTTTAAAAGTCATCAAATCAGTGGGGTTAACTCGTATAACACCAGCGCATTGCTCTCCAGCGCCTCAACCACCTGCCAACGCTCTTCCAGCGTTTCCTCGCGCACGCTGAGCGCGGGCCGGGTTGTGTGCGCCAGCCATGTCCAGCTCTCCTCGTCCGGGCCGCTGCTGCTTTCTATCGCCTCCAGCCGAGGGAAAAGCGCGCCATGGTGCTGATCGAACAGGTGGCGTTTGATTTTCCACTTACCGCTCAGCCCTTGAAGCTGCACCGGGTATTGCTGACGAAACCGCTGGATAAAGGCCTCTTCGCTGGATAGCCACGGATTAAACACCACCGGGTTGCGTAGCAGCAGCTGATAGCGACCGCGCTGGTGCAGCAATAGCACGTTTTTGTCGTTGACCAACACGTCGCCCTGTAAACGTCGCCACAGCCACAGCACCCAATAGATGGGGCGGGGCAATCCGTGATGGTAGAAGAGCGCCAGGCTGGAAGTATCGAAGGTGCCATTGCTTCGCGCCTCACCCTGTTGGCTGGAGTTGAGCCAGAAGCCGGTAAAATGCACCCGATCGGCCAGCCCCAGCAGGTTATTCATCAGCAGCGCGCCGCGGAAGAATTCACCATTGGTTCGCCGGGTTGAGCCGGTAAGCGTATTCCACGACAGCAGCCAGAGCGGCAAGGCGAGCTGACGCTGGCGCAGGGCGCGCTGAATCTGGCGCACCTTATGGACCGGGTAGTTTTCCGCGGCGGCCAGCCGAGTGCGTTCGAATGGCTGCTGGTGGAAGCGTTCGTTAGCATTGGCCGAACAGGCGAGAAAATCGGCCTCTCTCAGCAGCGGGGAGGTGAGGATTGCGTCGGCTACGGTATCGTTATCGGTAACGGTAAAGCGGTGGCAGATGCCCAGCTGCGAGTCCGGCGACCATTGCCGGATCGCCGCTTTTTGCTGTGCCCAGACCTCGGCGCTCGCCTGTGGCGACCAGTGCCAGACGAACTGCCAGCTTGCCAGCGTTGACGGTGGGAAGTGCTGCGCGGCAAGGCGTAAAAACTGGCGCAGCAGATCGGGACGCGTGGTCAGGCTGGTGTGGAGCAGTACCTGCCATCCCATACGGGTAAGGAAAGTAAAGACCTGCTGCAAATGGTACCAGCAGGCGTAGCCGACCATTTGCGGATCGTCCCAGCCGTCGCTGAACAAACGGCTGCTCAGGAAAGGTTCATGGATATCGATCCCGTGGATAGGTATCTGCGCATGGAGCGTCATCAGCGACTGGCGGACATCTTCACGCAACAAATCATCAAGTTCGCGCAGCGTAATAATGAGCTGGCTATGACGCAGCGGCACGCGACGCGACGGCAGCGTGTCGAGGACAATCCGCCGCGCCTGGAGCGACTGCTGGAG
Source organism: Kluyvera georgiana ATCC 51603 (assembly GCF_001654985.1). GTDB lineage: Bacteria > Pseudomonadota > Gammaproteobacteria > Enterobacterales > Enterobacteriaceae > Kluyvera > Kluyvera georgiana. The sequence goes on along the minus strand of NZ_LXEU01000050.1, from coordinate 15,240 downwards.
CGGTGGCGGGCTTTCCCAGTCCTGTTCGCCCGTGTGATTGAGCAGGGCATAGAGCGTCTCGGCGGCCACCGGCAGCGTGCGGTCGGGCGGGTTCTCGCGCGTGCGGTGACGGGCCACCGTGGTCGACTGCTGACGATACTGGCGTGGCGTCATGCCGTGGCGGCGCTTAAACAGATCGCTCATTACGCGCGCGCTGGCAAACCCCTGCTGCTGGGCAATTCGCTGTACCGGTAAGGGAGTTGTCAACAACTGTTCGGCGGCTTTCTCCAGACGCAGTGCGGTGATGTACTGCATAAAACTGACGCCGACTTCTTTGTGAAACAGACGTGAAAGCCAGGCTTCCGACACCCGCTCGCCGCGGGCGATTTCAGCAAGCGACAGGCGCTGGCTGTATTGTGACTCAATCCGCGTCACCACCTGGCGGATACGGTGGCTCCATGTGGCATCGTTATGGCGCGATGCGCCCGTTTTGCGTGGCTGCTGAAAATGGGTTGCCAACAGCAGGGCAATTTCGCTGAGCCAGCGGTTTGCCTCCAGCCGGGAGGTGTTTTCAGGGTTGATCACATGGCTAACCAGTAGCTGGCGCATCAGGCTGCGCAGCCGTCCTTCGTGCTCCATCGTGGGGTGTGGAACCTGATAATCAAAGGCAAAAAAATGCGCGTCCAGCCGGGTTAGCCAACTGCTGGCTATCATCAGCGTCATCACCGCATTGGCCTGTTCGCCGCGCAAACGCCAGCGCTGGTTGGGGTTGATGATGGCCAGCGCGTTGGTTTGCAGCGTACGCGTGTCGTCGGCACTTTTCAGCACGACCTCGCCATGCAGTAGCCACACCAGCGTTAACGTCTGCTGTTCGTTGTATGCCTGCTGACGAATGTCCTGCACCACCACAGAAAAATCGCTGATTTGCTGCGCCACCTTTCCGCCCTCCAGCGAAGACAAAAAATAACTGTCTGTTTTTTGTCATAACTAAACCGTATGAAAAATAGTCATTACATTTTTCGTCAATATAAAACAAAAAATCGCCTTTTGTGACCGCTCCGACGTCATAAACTCGACGTTATCACTGTGGAGCAATAAAGGGATAACAAAAATGACACATCCTATCGTTGAAGCATTGCAGAGTCAGGAAGCCGAATTTATCGCGCTACGCCACCGCTTCCATCAGCAGCCGGAGATTGGTTTTCAGGAGCACAAAACCAGCGCCGAAGTGGCGAAGCTGCTAAGCAGCTGGGGCTATGAAGTGGACTATGGGCTGGCGGGGACCGGTGTGGTGGGGACGCTTAAAGTGGGTAACGGCGGCAAAACGCTGGGGCTGCGCGCCGACATGGATGCGCTGCCGATGCAGGAACGCAGCGGCAAAGCGTGGGCCAGCGAAACGGATGGCTGTTTCCACGGCTGCGGACACGACGGTCACACTACCACGCTGCTGTATGCCGCGGAGTACCTGGCGCGTACCCGTCAGTTTAACGGTACGCTGCACCTGATATTCCAGCCGGCGGAAGAGCTGCTGTACGGTGGGCGGGTGATGCTGGAAGACGGGCTGTTTAACAAATTCCCCTGCGACCACATTTTTGGTTTACACAATATGCCGGGGCAGAAGCTGGGCAAAATTGGCCTGCGTGATGGCGCGATGATGGCCTCCTCGGACACGTTGCACATCGAAGTGCAGGGCGTGGGCGGCCACGGCGCGGTGCCGGAGCATACCGTCGATGCCACCGTTGTTGCCTGCCATATCACTCTGGCGCTGCAAACCATCGTCTCACGCAATATCAGCCCGTTTGATCCGGTAGTGGTGACCGTTGGCAGTATTCAGGCGGGACATGCGCCAAATATCATCAACGATAAAGTCCTGATGAAGCTGACGGTGCGTACGCTGAACGAGCAGGTCCGCAAAACCGTGCTGCAACGCATTCACGACATCGCCGTGGCGCAGGCGGAAAGCTTCAACGCCACCGCCACGCTCACCCACGTCAACGGCAGCCCGGTACTCAAAAACGATCCTCAGGCAAACCAGATGGTGCGCGATGTGGCGACGTCGCTGTTCGGCGCGGAGTCTATCGGCACGGTGAATCCGTTTATGGGCAGTGAAGACTTCGCGTTTATGCTCGAGCAGAACCCTAACGGCGCTTATTTCACCATTGGGGCAGGCGATGAGCCGGACCGCTGCATGGTTCACAACCCGGGTTATGACTTTAACGACAACATCCTGCTGACGGGGGCGGCGCTGTGGTGCGGCCTGACGGAACACTATCTGCGTGGATAAGTGACGCGCGCAACATGAGGGCGAGCCATGAGTACCGTGACGTTGAGTGAAACGCAGTATGTCGGCACCGACCGGCTGCTGACGGGGATTGTGTTAAGCGTGTTGACCTTCTGGCTGTTTGCCCAGTCGGTGATTAACGTGGTCCCGGTAGTGAAAAACAGTATCGATATTTCGCTGGAGACGCTCACCCTCGCGGTGAGCCTCAGCGCACTCTTCAGCGGCTGCTTTGTGGTTGCCAGCGGAGGGCTGGCCGACAAATTTGGCCGGGTACGTTTAACGCTGATTGGCCTGGCGTTAAGCATGGTCGGTAGCGCGCTGCTGGTGGTGTCTCAGGGGCCGCTGTTGTTCCTGACCGGGCGGATAATTCAGGGATTGTCTGCCGCCTGCATCATGCCGGCGACGCTGGCGCTGATTAAAACGTGGTACGAGGGGCGCGCGCGGCAGCGGGCGATCAGTTTCTGGGTGATCGGTTCGTGGGGCGGCAGCGGTCTGTGCTCGTTCGTTGGCGGCGCGATCGCCACTGGCCTGGGCTGGCGCTGGATCTTCGTCTTTTCCATCGCGGCGGCGTTGGCGGCATTTTTGCTGATTCGCGGCACGCCGGAGAGCCGCAGCGCCACCGCCGTGCAGCATAAAATGGATCTCAGCGGGCTGTTGAGCCTCGTGGCGGCGCTGGTACTGTTCAATCTGTTTATCTCCAAAGGTCACCACTGGGGATGGACCAGCGGCCTGTCGCTGACGATGCTGACAGGCGCCATTGTGGCGATGATCTTTTTTGTGCGCAGCGGAATGCGTAAAAAAGAGGCGGCGCTGATTGATTTCGCGCTGTTTAAAAATCGCGCTTATAGTGCGGCGGTGCTGTCGAACCTGATGTTGAACGGCGCGATTGGCACGATGATGATCACCAGCATCTGGCTCCAGCAGGGGCGGCACCTGAGTCCGCTCCAGACGGGCATGATGACGCTCGGCTATCTGGTGACCGTGCTGCTGATGATTCGGGTGGGGGAAAAACTGCTGCAGCGCTACGGGGCAAGGTTGCCAATGATGGGCGGCCCGGCGATCGCGATGGTGGGGATTTTCCTGATCTCCTGTACCTTCCTCGACACCTGGACCTATATCGTGACCGTCTTTTTCAGCAACGTCCTGTTTGGCCTGGGGCTGGGGTGCTACGCCACACCCTCCACCGACACCGCCGTCACCAGCGCGCCGGAAAATAAGGTGGGCGTCGCCTCCGGGATTTACAAAATGGGCAGCTCGCTGGGCGGCGCGTTTGGCCTGGCGATGACGGCGTCACTCTACGCGCTGTTTTTACCCTACGGCATGGCAAAAGCGGCACAATACGCGCTGTGGTTTAACTGCATGTTGTGTCTGGGGGCCATTGCGGTTAGCGCGCTGATGCTGCCGCGTCGCCTTAAAAACTGATGCTTCGACTTTCTGTCACTGATTTTAAAAACAATTAAGGCTCCAGATGGAGCCTTAATTGTTTTTAAAAAACGAGCGCGTTATCCGTAATTTACGAATTTAACTTTCTTTGTCGGCCCGATAATATCCATCTCTTTTTCGCGATGGCCGAGCGTAGCAAGTTTGCTACCATCAATTGCCGTCCAGAAATCCAGCGATTTTTTGGCGGCGGTCATCGCTTTGTTTTTATCGATTTTCTTATGTTGTTTGGTCATATCGCCTCCTCGCTGGCACGTGGCCGCTGCCTATAATTTTACACCAATGCTGATTACATAACAAACAGTGCCGGGAGTCAGGATTATTCATCAAAGGTGTTCTCCATCGCCTGAATCTTACTTTTTATTCGCTGTTTGACGTCCACTACCGTGGAGGACATTCGATTTAACCGGGTGAAGTCTTCGGCAAAGCCATATGAGCGGTAGCGCGGTTTTGCTTCATCTGATGGGTCTTGAATCCCGACATCTTCTATCTCTCTCATGTCACAAAAGGTTGTTGCGTACACGAGAGCAATAGTTAATACGTTGCCCGTCAATACTGTCGTCTGGTCGTTGATGAGGTTTTCTAACATGCAGATAGCAAACTCGTCGCGGCGCGGGTCAAATCTACAAATGATTACAGCATGCAAACCGTCGGGTTCGGCGTGGTCAGAGACTTTTAACGTGATATCTAAAATCCCCTCATCGGCACTTCCGGCATATTGCGCCATTGCCCAGGGCCAGTTCAGTACGCTCGTTTCAATCCCATTTTGCAGCGTTCTTTTTTCCGCATCACTTAGCACGCCAACAGAAATCCCGAACCATCCAAAAGACTGTAGAACTTGCCGTGTAACCTCAAGGCTCTGTTCATGTGTTTCCTGAATTGATAATTCGCTCACTCCATTTGCCTTTCTTTGCGATTTACGGGGATAAAATGGTAAGGCAGTTATCGCGAAAGGTTAATGAATACCGTGTGTCTGAAATCAGACAATGGATTAGCCAGGAGTGGTGCTTTCAGGACGAAAGCACCAGACGGTCGTGCAAGTTTACAGCGTGTGCTTTTTCAACAATGCCCGTAGTTGGTGATAGGTTAACCCCAGCAGTTCGGCGGCGTTTTTCTGGTTAAACCGGGCCTGTTGCAGACTCTGCTGCAACAGGTCTTTTTCTTGTTCAAGCTGGAACTGACGCAGGTTCAACGGTAACGCCGGGCCCGTGATTTCCGTTGCGGGTTCGTCGGCGATGGTCGGCTGGCGGCGGAACGGATCGATAATAATGTCATCCAGCGGTTCGTCGATGGAACCGTGGCGATAAACCGAACGCTCAACCACGTTTTTCAGCTCGCGAATATTACCCGGCCAGCGGTAGTGCAGCAGCGTGTCGCGGGCGCGGTCGGTAAAACCAGGGAACAGCGGTAGCTTCAGCTCGCGACACATCTGGATAGCGAAATGTTCGGCCATCAACATGATGTCGCTCTGGCGTTCGCGCAGCGGCGGTAGTAGCACCACATCAAAGGCCAGACGGTCGAGCAGGTCGGCGCGGAAAGCGCCTTCTTCCACTAACTGAGGCAGATCGGCATTGGTGGCGCACACCAGGCGGACGTTAACCTGCAGCGGCTGACTGCCGCCGACGCGCTCCAGCTCGCCGTATTCAATCACCCGAAGCAGCTTTTCCTGCACCAGCATCGGCGCGGTGGCCAGCTCATCAAGAAACAGCGTGCCGCCATCGGCGCGTTCAAAACGGCCGGGGTGGCGCTTTTGCGCGCCGGTAAAGGCGCCCGCTTCATGACCGAACAGCTCGGAATCGAGCAGGTTTTCGTTCAACGCCGCGCAGTTCAGCGAGATAAACGGCCCTTGCCAGCAGGAGGAGAGGTAGTGCAGACGGTTGGCGATAAGCTCCTTACCCGTGCCGCGCTCGCCGATAATCAACACCGGCTTGTTGAGCGGTGCCAGCCGGGAAACCTGCTCCAGTACCTCGATAAAGCGGTTGGCCTCGCCGAGAAGGGTATCTTTGTAATCTGCCATGATGAAATTCGCCACTTGTTGGTGTAATTCGCCATTTCACTGTAGGCGTTTGCGGCGCAAAATTCAATCACATCGTTTATAATCAATAAGATAAAAAGTTGGCACGGAAGTTGTAATAGTCATTGCGCAGGGCTAAGCCCGAAACACAGAACTATGAGGATTGAACAATGGGTATTTTTTCTCGTTTTGCCGACATCGTGAACGCCAACATCAACTCGCTGCTGGAAAAAGCGGAAGATCCGCAGAAGCTGGTCCGTTTGATGATCCAGGAAATGGAAGACACGCTGGTGGAAGTGCGCTCCACTTCCGCCCGTGCGCTGGCGGAAAAGAAAGATCTGACTCGCCGCGTCGAACGCGCGCTGGCGCAGCAGGAAGAGTGGCAGGAGAAAGCCGAGCTGGCGCTGCGTAAAGATAAAGACGATCTGGCACGCGCAGCGCTGATTGAAAAACAGAAGCTGACCGACGTGATCGCCACCCTGGAACATGAAGTGACGCTGGTGGATGAAACCCTGGCGCGGATGAAAAAAGAGATTGGCGAGCTGGAGAATAAGCTCAGCGAAACTCGCGCCCGTCAGCAGTCTCTGGCACTGCGTCATCAGGCGGCGAATTCGTCCCGCGATGTGCGCCGTCAACTGGACAGCGGTAAACTGGATGAAGCGATGGCTCGCTTTGAATCCTTTGAACGCCGTATCGACCATATGGAAGCCGAAGCGGAAAGCCACCGTTTTGGCAAACAACCGTCGCTGGATCAGCAGTTCGCTGAACTGAAGGCCGATGACGAAATCAGCGAGCAGCTGGCCGCGCTGAAAGCCAAAATGAAGCAGGACACCCAATAATGATCCCGGCGGCACTGACCGTGCCGCTGCTCATACTATATAAGGAGTTTCTATGAGCGCGCTTTTCCTCGGCATTCCCCTGACGCTATTTGTCCTGTTTGTATTGCCGATTTGGCTGTGGCTGCACTACAGCAATCGCTCCCGCTCTGGCGAGTTGTCCCAGGGCGAGCAGCAGCGGCTGATGCAGTTAACCGATGACGCAAAGCGGATGCGCGAGCGTATTCAGGCGCTGGAAGCCATTCTGGATGCTGAACATCCGAACTGGAGGGACAAATAATGGCGCTGGATTTTAACAAAAAGCTGTGGCGAATCCCGCAGCGGGGCATGGTGAAAGGGGTCTGCGCCGGTATTGCCGAGTACCTCGATGTGCCGGTGAAGCTGATTCGTATTATTACCGTGCTGGCGATGCTATTTGGACTCTTTTTCTTTGTCGTTGTCGCCTATGTCATTTTAACCTTCGCCCTCGATCCGATGCCGGAAGGGATGATGAACAACCCGCATCAGCCCTCCAGCCGCGATTTGCTGGATGCGGTGGATGCTGAATTAGCCGCCGGTGAACAGCGGTTACGCGAGATGGAACGCTATGTGACGTCCGATACCTTTACGTTGCGCAGCCGTTTCCGTCAGCTCTGATACAGAGGTGAATAATGAGCAATAAATGGCAGCGGGCAGGCCAGAAGGTGAAGCCCGGTTTGAAAATCGTCGGCAAGCTTGCCCTGCTGACCGCACTGCGCTATGGCCCGGCAGGCGTTGCCGGGTGGGCGGTGAAGTCCGTTGCCCGCCGTCCGCTGAAGATGTTTCTGGCGGTGGCGCTGGAACCGCTGCTGTCGCGCCTCGCCAAACGCTATTTCCCCATGGCAAAATAGCGCTATCGGCGTTGACAGGAGTGTCTGATAAGCAATGAAGCGACTCAAAAATGAATTCAATGCGCTGGTCAACCGTGGCGTTGACCGGCATCTTCGTCTTGCCGTTACCGGCCTGAGCCGTAGCGGCAAGACCGCTTTTATCACCGGCCTGGTGAATCAACTGCTGAACGTACATACCGGCGCGCGGCTGCCGTTGTTGAGCGCGGTGCGCGAAGAACGCCTGCTGGGGGTGAAACGTATTCCTCAGCGCGACCTCGGCATTCCCCGTTTTACCTACGATGAAGGGCTGGCTCAGCTATACGGACAGCCGCCGTCGTGGCCAACGCCGACGCGTGGCGTGAGCGAAATTCGCCTGGCGCTGCGCTACAAATCGCATGACTCACTGCTGCGCCACTTTAAAGAGACTTCCACGCTGTACCTGGAGATTGTCGATTATCCCGGCGAGTGGCTGCTTGACCTGCCAATGCTCAATCAGGACTACCTGACCTGGTCGCGGCAGATGACCGGTCTGCTGAATGGTCAGCGCGGCGAGTGGTCGGCTAAATGGCGTCAGCTGTGCGCCGGGCTGGATCCGCTGGCTCCGGCCGATGAAAACCGGCTGGCGGAAATCGCACAGGCCTGGACCGATTATCTGCATCAATGTAAGCAGCAAGGTCTGCACTTCATCCAGCCTGGACGGTTCGTGCTGCCCGGCGATATGGCCGGCGCGCCCGCGCTGCAATTTTTCCCGTGGCCGGACGTTGACGGCGTGGGAGAGGCAAAACTGGCGCAAGCCGATAAACACAGCAACGCCGGGATGCTGCGCGAACGCTTTAACTACTATTGCGAAAAGGTCGTAAAAGGCTTCTATAAAGATCATTTCCTGCGCTTTGACCGCCAGATTGTGCTGGTGGACTGCCTGCAGCCGCTGAACAGCGGGCCGCAGGCGTTTAACGATATGCGCCTGGCGCTAACGCAGCTGATGCACAGTTTCCACTACGGTCAGCGCACGCTGTTCCGCCGCCTGTTTTCGCCGGTCATTGATAAGCTGCTGTTTGCCGCCACCAAGGCGGATCACGTCACCGTGGACCAGCACGGCAATATGGTGTCGCTGCTGCAACAGCTGATTCAGGACGCCTGGCAGAACGCAGCCTTTGAAGGCATCACCATGGACTGTCTGGGGCTGGCGTCGGTACAGGCAACGCAAAGCGGGCTGATTGAGGTGAACGGCGAGAAGATCCCCGCGCTGCGTGGGCACCGGCTGAGCGACGGACAGCCGCTGACCGTTTACCCCGGCGAGGTGCCAGCGCGTCTGCCGGGGCAGGCGTTCTGGGATAAACAGGGCTTCCAGTTTGAGGCTTTCCGCCCGCAGACGATGGACGTTGACCAGCCGCTGCCGCATATCCGCCTGGATGCCGCGCTGGAGTTTTTAATTGGAGATAAGCTGCGATGACCGACTCATTTAAACCGCGAATCGATTTTGACGGGCCGCTCGACGAAGTGAAGCCGGAACAGTTTAAAACCGCGCAGGCGTTTGAGGGGGATGCGGCGGATAAATTTGCTCCCGTCGCGCTCGATGCCGACGGCGAGCAGGAAGGGCAGGCCGAAGCCACCGTGGAAGCGGCGCTGCGGCCAAAACGTAGCCTGTGGCGTAAAATGGTCACCGCCGGGTTGACGCTGTTTGGCGCCAGCGTCGTGGCGCAGGGCGTGCAGTGGACGGTCAACGCCTGGCAAACTCAGGACTGGGCCGCGCTGGGCGGCTGCGTCGCCGGTGCGCTGATTGTCGGCGCAGGCGTGGGTTCGGTCGCGACAGAATGGCGCAGGCTGTGGCGGTTACGCCAGCGCGCACAGGAGCGCGATGAAGCGCGGACCTTGATGCACAGCCACGGCGTGGGGAAGGCGCGCGCGTTCTGCGAAGGGCTGGCGCGTCAGGCCGGGCTGGATCAGTCGCATCCGGCGCTTCAACGCTGGTACGCGGCGATCCACGAAACCCAGAGCGATCGCGAGGTGGTGAGCCTCTATGCGCATCTGGTGCAGCCGGTGCTGGATGCTCAGGCGCGTCGTGAAATCAGCCGCTCGGCGGCGGAATCGACGCTGATGATCGCCGTCAGCCCGCTGGCGCTGGTGGATATGGGCTTTATCGCCTGGCGCAACCTGCGCCTGATCAACCGCATCGCCAACCTGTACGGCATTGAGCTGGGCTACTACAGCCGCCTGCGCCTGTTCCGCCTGGTGCTGATTAACATCGCCTTTGCTGGCGCCACCGAACTGGTGCGTGAGATTGGTATGGACTGGATGTCGCAGGATCTGGCGGCGCGGCTGTCCACCCGAGCGGCGCAGGGCATCGGCGCCGGGCTGTTGACCGCACGCTTAGGTATCAAGGCGATGGAACTTTGCCGTCCGCTGCCGTGGATCGATAACGACAAACCGCGTCTTGGCGATTTCCGCCGCGAGCTGGTGGGGCAGTTGAAGACCACGCTGCAGAAGGGAAAAAACGCGGCGACGCCCGAGCAATAAGCGAAGATAAATAACCTTATAACAAAATGGCATAGAGTATATTTATACTTAACTTTACTGAAAGTGACATGCGGGGCTAACTTAGCGGATACCGTCAACTGCATGATCACTCTCAGGAAGTCCGATGACCAGAAAACTGCTGCCGTTATTTGTGCTGACCGCGCTGTCAGCCTCCGCTTATGCCGCCACGCCGCCGAATACGCTGGTGGTGGCTCAGGGGCTGGATGATATTGTCAGTCTCGACCCGGCGGAAGCCAACGAGCTTTCCAGTATCCAGACGGTGCCGAGCCTGTACCAGCGGCTGGTGCAGCCAGACCGCAACGATCCGGCAAAAATCACGCCGATTCTGGCGGAAAGCTGGCAGGCCGATGCGGCGGCGAAAACGCTGACTATCAAGCTGAAAAACGACGCGAAATTTGCCTCCGGCAACCCGCTACGTCCCGAAGATGTGATTTTCTCTTACATCCGTGCCGTGACGCTGAACAAATCACCGGCATTTATTCTCAACGTCCTCGGCTGGCAGCCGGACAACATCGCCAGCCATCTGAAAAAAGTGGATGACCATACCCTGCAGCTCAGCTGGACCGCCGACGTCAGCCCGGCGGTGGCGCTGAATATTCTGTCCACGCCCATTGCCTCGATTGTGGATGAGAAGCTGGTAGCCGCCAACGTGAAAGGCGGCGACTTCGGCAACGAGTGGCTGAAAATGCACTCGGCGGGCAGCGGCGCGTTCAAAATGCGCGTCTATCAACCGCATCAGGCGATCGTCCTTGAAGCGAACGCAACGTCGCCAACCGGCGCGCCGAAGCTGAAAAGCGTGATCATCAAAAACGTGCCTGACCCGGCTTCCCGTCGTCTGCTGATCCAGCAGGGCGACGCCGACGTGGCGCGCGATCTGGGCGCTGACCAGATTGACGCTCTGCAGGGCAAGCCGGGCCTGCAGGTGCTGAGTATTCCTTCCGCTGAACAAAATTACCTGGTGTTCAACACCGGCAACAGCGCTAACCCGCTGCTGGCCAACCCGGCTTTCTGGGAAGCGTCCCGCTGGCTGGTGGACTATAACGGCATCACTAAAGATTTGCTGAAAGGCCAGTACTTCGTGCATCAGAGCTTCCTGCCGGTCGGTTTCCCGGGCGCGCTGGATAACACGCCGTTCAAATTTGACCCGGCGAAAGCGAAAGAGATTCTGGCTAAAGCGGGCATTAAAGATGCGCACTTTACCCTTGATGTGGAAAATAAACCGCCGTTTATCACCATCGCGCAGTCCATGCAGGCGAGCTTTGCGCAGGGTGGGGTGAAGGTCGATCTGCTGCCTGCCGCCGGCAGCCAGGTTTACGCTCGGGTGCGGGCGAAACAGCATCAGGCGGCGATTCGCCTGTGGATCCCGGATTACTTCGATGCCCACTCTAACGCCAGCGCCTTCGCCTATAACGACGGTAAGTCCAGCACCGTAGCCGGACTGAACGGCTGGAAAATCCCTGAGCTGAATAAAGCGACGCTGGCGGCGGTGGCCGAGCCGGATGCGGCAAAGCGCCTCGACCTGTACAAAAAAATGCAGGAAGAACTGCAACGTAACTCGCCGTACGTGTTTATCGACCAGGGCAAAACCCAGATTGTGGTTCGCGATAACGTGAAAGGCTATCAGCAGGGGCTTAACGCCGATATGGTTTGGTACGACCGCGTCACTAAGTAATGCCATCGCTTCAGCGGCCCGACGGTCTGAATCGTCGGGCCGCTGCCGTTCGTTTTATCGTTGATATACGGAATTCACATGCCCGCCGCTTTACCGAATCCCACCGCGCAACGCACCCGGCGTTTTCTGTCGGCGCTATTGCAAGGTCTGCTCACGCTGGCGCTTACCCTGCTGGGGCTACTGCTGGTCACTTTCGCGCTCTCTGCGCTCTCTCCCGTTGACCGGGTGCTGCAAATTGTTGGCGATCACGCCAGCCAATCGACTTACGATCAGGTGCGTCACCAGCTTGGCCTTGACCGCTCACTGCCCGTACAGTTCTGGCACTATCTTGTTAATCTGGCCCACGGCGATCTCGGTACCGCCAGCGCCACCGGTCAGCCGGTACTGCACGATCTGCTGGCGGCGTTTCCGGCAACGCTGGAACTGGCGACGCTGGCGCTGATTATCGGCGCGTTCTTTGGCGTAATTGCCGGCGTGCTCTGCGCCCGCTATGCCGGTTCTCCGTGGGATTTAGCCGTGCGTACGCTGACGCTGCTGGGCAACTCGGTGCCGATTTTCTGGCTCGGGCTGCTGATGCTGGCGCTGTTCTACGCGAAGCTGCAGTGGAGCCCCGGCCCCGGTCGGCTGGACGATATTTATCAGTTCACCATTGAGCCAAAAACCGGCTTCGCGCTGATTGATACCTGGCTTTCCGGCGACAAAGACGCGTTTCGCAATGCCTTCAGCCACCTGGTGCTGCCCGTTTTGCTGCTGGCCTACTATTCGCTCGCGAGCATCACGCGCCTCACGCGTTCCGCCTGCCTGAGCGAGATGAACAAAGAGTACATTCTGCTGGCGCGCGCAAAAGGTGCGGGCGAGATGAGCATTCTGCTTCGCCACGTGCTGCCGAACATTCGCGGTACGCTGCTGACGGTGATTGCGCTGGCCTATACCTCGATGCTGGAAGGCGCCGCGCTGACCGAAACGGTGTTCTCCTGGCCGGGCATTGGCCGCTATCTGACGACGGCGCTGTTTGCGGGCGATACGGCGGCGATTATGGGAGGAACGCTGCTGATCGGCGTTTGTTTTGTGTTGATTAATAACCTCACCGATGCTCTGGTGCGGCTAACCGACCCGAGGGTTCGCTGATGCCAGCTTCGCTATTTTTACGCCGTCTGTTGCGTTCACCTGCGGCATTCTGTGGGCTGATCGTTATCGCGTTACTGCTGCTGGTCGCGCTGTTCGCGCCGTGGCTCGCGCCCATGGATCCGAACTGGCAGGATGCCGCGATGCGCCTGCAAATGCCTTCATCCCAGCATTGGCTGGGCACCGACAGCTACGGACGCGACCTGCTCTCAAGGCTGATTTACGGTACCCGCCCGGCGCTGGGGCTGGTGGCGCTGGTCACGGTGATTACGCTGCCGGTGGGGCTACTGATGGGGATTCTCTCTGGCTATTACGGCGGCTGGCTGGAGCGCATTCTGATGCGCTTTACCGACGTGGTGATGTCGATGCCGCGATTGATTCTGGCCTTTGCCTTCGTGGCAATGCTTGGGCCAGGGCTCGTCAACGGCGCGCTGGCGCTGGCGCTCACCACCTGGCCCGCCTACGCGCGTCAGGCGCGCAGTGAGATTCAGCGTCTGCGGCACAGCGATTATCTGGCCGCCGCTGAGATGATGGGGATTCGAGGTCTGCGGTTGCTGGTGGGCCATATTCTGCCGCTGTGTCTGCCGTCGGCGATCGTGCGGCTGGCGCTGGATCTGGCGGGGATCATTCTGGCCGCCGCTGGGTTAGGTTTCCTCGGTCTGGGCGCGCGTCCGCCGATGGCGGAGTGGGGCGCGATGATTGCCGATGGCATGCAGGTGATATTTGACCAGTGGTGGATAGCCGCCGCGCCGGGGGCCGCGATTCTGATCGCCAGCCTGGCGTTTAATCTGCTGGGTGATGGTTTACGAGACGTACTGGAGCCGCAACATGACTGAGCCACGACTCTCCGTAGAAGGGCTGAATATTGATTATCCCGGCGCACGCGTCGTCAACCAGATGCGCTTCACCCTCGGCATCGAGCGGCTGGCGCTGGTGGGGGAATCCGGCTCCGGTAAATCGATGACCGCACGTGCGCTGATGGGGCTGGTGCGCAAACCCGGCATCGTAAGCGCTAAGCGCCTCAACGTACTTGGGCGCGATGTGCTGTCACTGAATGCTAAAGGCTGGCGAGCGCTGCGCGGTAACGATATCGCGATGGTGTTGCAAGACCCTCGCTATGCGCTGAATCCGGTGAAAACGGTTTATGCGCAGTTGGAAGAAGCGTTAACGCTGCATCAGAGACTGAGCCGCCGTGAACGACAGGAGAAAATTGAAGCCGCGGTGCTGGCGATGGGGCTGGACGTACGGGTACTGAGCCGCTATCCGGGCGAGCTGTCCGGCGGTATGGGGCAGCGGGTGATGATCGCGATTGCGCTGATCAACGACCCGCAGGTCCTGATTGCCGATGAGCCGACCTCGGCGCTGGACGCGCGGCTGCGTAACCAGATCCTGGAGCTGCTGGTGACCCAGTGCGAGCAGCGGCATATGGCGATGCTGCTGATTAGCCACGATCTGCCGCTGGTGGCCCAGCACTGTCATCGCGTGCTGGTGATGTATCAGGGCAACGGTGTTGATGAGATGGCGGCCCGTGAGCTGCCACAGGCGACGCATCCTTATACTCGCACGCTGTGGACCTGCCGCCCGAATGCGCAAACTTACGGGCAGATGCTGCCGACGCTGGACCGCACGCAGAATTTTGAGGAGGCGGCGCATGACGATCGTTAATCTTGAGGCGCTGCAGGTGACCTTCGGTGACAAAACCGCGGTATCTGCCGCCAGTTTTCACGTCGATGCGGGAGAGACCTTTAGCCTGATTGGTGAGTCGGGCTGCGGTAAATCGACGATTTTGCGCGTCATTGCCGGACTACAGCGCGAGTGGCGCGGCAACGTCGCGCTGTTTGGTCAGCGCATTGTGCCGGGAGCACCTTTCCAGGGTGAACGACGCCGCAACGTGCAGATGGTTTTCCAGGATCCGTACGCGTCGTTGCACCCGAACCATACGCTGTGGCGCACGCTGGCCGAACCGCTGAAAATTCACGGCGAAACGGATATTGCAGCGCGGGTGCAGACGGCGCTGGAGCAGGTGGGTTTGCCCGCAGATGCCGCCAGCCGCTATCCTCATCAGCTTTCCGGCGGCCAGCGCCAGCGCGTGGCGATTGCCCGAGCGCTGCTGCTGCGGCCCAAAATTCTGCTGCTCGATGAACCTACGTCGGCGCTGGATATGTCGGTGCAGGCCGAGATCCTCAATTTACTCAATCGCCTGAAGCTGGAGCACAGCATGACCTATCTGCTGGTGAGCCACGATGCGGATGTGATTGCACACATGTCCGACCGTGCGGCGTTTATGGCCAGCGGGGTGATTCAGCGCTTCTTTGATCGTACGGCGCTGGAGCTCGGTGAACACCGGATGGGGTAACTCTTTCCCCCTGGCGCAATTGGCCCCTTCTACCCGAAGGGGCGCTGTCTCTCATACACAAATCCCCTATGATAGTGAGCAGCCAGAGGGATATGTTTTGGGATTTATCACTCCGTTGCGCTCCTTATTCTGCTCTCGCCATATAAATTGC